>NZ_CP141722.1:0-67982 GCF_037892375.1 Lactococcus formosensis
AAGCAAGCAGAAGAGTTTAATCCCAACGCTTCAATTGCAGAACGTGCGCAGACGGTCTATAACGAAATCAAGAAGATTGACCCTAAGGCTACAACGCAAGGTATTTCCGCATTTCTTGGAAATTGGGATGTAGAAAGTAGTATCAATCCTAAGCGTGCAGAAGGTGACTATTTATCTCCACCAGTAGGAGCAAAGGGCGATAAAGACCCTGCGTGGGATAACGAGAAGTGGCTCATGATGGGTGGCCCTGACATATATAATGGAGGATTTCCTAATATTCTTCATCGTGGGCTAGGGCTAGGTCAGTGGACAGACACCTCAGACGGCTCAACCAGGAATACGATGCTTCGTGACTATGCAAAAAAACAGAAAAAGAAATGGTACAGTTTACCTCTTCAAATAGATTTTGCAATGTCTGCGGATACGCCTTATGATAGGGCGCTCTTTAAGGCAATTGTAGAGTCTGATCAATCTGTGGAAGCTCTTGCGGATCAGGTCGCAACGCTTTGGGAGCGAAATAATGGCGATAAGATGGCTCAACGTAAAGAACAATCTCGAAAATGGTTCAACTATTTCAAAAACGGAGGTGGCTCCGGTTCATCTACTGCAAATATTCCTCCTGAGTATGTGGGTAAACTTAAATTTCCGAATCCCTCAAGCCAGTGTTCTACATCTGGTTATCCAGGGAACGCTTATGCAGCAGGACAATGTACATGGTACGTATATAACAGGTTCTATCAATTAGGGAAAACAATCCCTGCTTACCTTGGAAATGGTGGACAATGGGGTGCTAGTGCTTCAGCTCAAGGTTATAACACGACAAGCACACCAAAAGCAGGCTATGCAGCTTCATTCCCTGCAGGTGTTGCAGGAGCTGCAGCCCCTTATGGGCATGTTGCATTTGTTGAATATGTTAATCCAGACGGTAGTTTCTTGGTATCTGAAATGAACATGAATGGTGGCTTATATAAGATTACCTATCGTGTTATTTCATCACCTGCAGGAGTAAACTTCATTGATTTTAAATTGTAAAAAGAAAGGTACAAATGGTAAATAAAACTAAAGCGAGCCTATTAATTACAGGCTTAGTTGGGGGAGTAGCCCTTCTTATTTTTGGGATGGTCATGTTCTTTAGTAGCTTGAGTAGTCCTAAAAGTAAAACTGAAGCTAAACCAACGACTTCTCAATCTTCAAGTAATCAAAAAAATGAAGAAAAAAAACAAGAAGAAAAAAATAAAGAAGATCCACAGGGTCTTTTAAAATTGGATAATGCGAATATTGAAACATTTCTCAAAAAATACTTAACCTATCAGTATTTAGGAGATAACCGAAATCAATACAAGCCTTACATGACTATAGACTTATTTGATGCTGTTGTCGCACAGGAAGAAAAACCTGTGAACCAGGCACAAAAAGAGCTTATCGTAAACCAAAAATTCGATAATGCGAAGATTTATATTAATGAAAAAGACGAAAGTGCAATTTGCCAAGTAAACTTCACGAATGATAATTTGCAACAAAAGCCAACGGTTTCAGAACCTAACCCAAAAAGCTTTACAATGCCAAATAACCAGGAGCTGAAGTTATCCTTCATCAAAGAGGGTAATCACTACCTCGTGAGTGCTATTACATACCGTACAGCACAGGAAACAAATGAAATGAATTAAAGAATTTTAAGTGGAGACTATATGAAATTAGAAGAAAGAATAGCATCTCGTCGAAAGAAAATTGATGATTATCTTTCTAAAATCGAGAAGAATGAAGTTAAAATAGCAGATTATAGAAGTAAAGTGGAACAAATGGAACTAGAAATTGAGCAGATTACGAATGAAGAAATGAATGATACTATTTCTCAAATTGATGCTGAACCACTTGAATTTATTGCTTTGATAAAAGAAATGAAGCGACAAAAACTAAACCCAATGGACACTCTCGAAATTTTGAAAGACTTTGGGGGAGTTGAAACAACGGAAACAAATACAACAGGATACGGAGAATAACACATGGCTAAAGGACTAAAAGCACTAAAATTTTTTAACAACAAACGTACATTTACTATTCCAGAAAGTGTTGGACTTTCAGAGGAAGAACAAAATCGTATTATTACCTTACCAAAATTTGATGATTTTGTGATAAATATTGAAAGTTTGAATTTCATTTTCTTGCGTGACGAAAGAGAAGTACAAGCAAACGTGTATATTCGAACTGAAAAGGAAGTGCTTTATGGTCAAACGTTGAAGTTTCCTTATCCGAAGTCAACAAACTTCACTGAGCTTCTTGAAAAATTCAATACGAAGAAACGTCGAGCAATTGATGTCGAGGAGTTGGAACAACAAGACGACGTGGCCGCCGAAGATACTAAAGTTGAAAGTAAAGAAGAAACATTTATTCATCCATCAGTTGTTGAAAAGACAAGTGAGACAATCGATGAAGAAAGTTCGAGCAATCCTACTTTAGATGAAGCCAAAGTATCTACTGAAGAGCTAGAAGAAGCTTTCGGAAACGAAGAAGATGTGGAAGAAGAGCAAATGACAGAACTTAAAGAATGCGAAAAATGTGGATTTGAAAATGATATTAATGCAAAATTCTGCTCTGAATGTGGCGCAAATCTTTTAAATATCGGACAAGATACAAGTAAGACAGTCCACGAAGAAGTGCTTCAAACTGTTTCTGAACAAGCTGAACAGGGAACAGCGATTGTTGGTCAAACTTCAGAATATCAATCTTCTTTAGATGATATGCAGCAGCTTTTAAAAGTTAAAGATGGTCTTAAAAATAGATCACAAATCGAAAAAGATGTAGCCCTTGAGTTTGAAAGTAAAAAAGCTGCAGCAATTAAAGCTGCAGACGACAAAGTAGAAGAAGAAAAGCGTAAAGAACTTGAAATACTCAATCGTACGTTCAAAGAAAAACAGGAAGTAGCACGTACAAATGCTCTTGAAGTTTTATCTGTAGATGAAAAAAATGAAGTTAATTCACGAGTTAATGCTATGAAAAATTATCTTAAACAAATCTATGAAACAGGTCTTCGTAGTATTGACGAAGGAATTAACATGAAGTCAGCAAATGAATAGGAGAAAATATGGATTTAAAAGAAACTACTGCTAAGGTACAAAATTTTATTAATACATTACGCTATCAATCGTTTAGTAGTAAACTAGAATTTTTGCGCTTTAACTCCTACCACCATAGTCGTCCTATGGGTGAAGTTCTACAAATCTATGTACAGAATCCAGAAGCTAGGCTTCTGGGTTCTTTTGATTTTTGGAAGAATTTATCTGATGAGTCAAGTGTAGAATTTGGGCAAAAATCAAGCGTCCGACTATATGATGAACGAGGTAAGACAAAAGAAGTCCTCTATGACCTCGCCCAAACAACTTTAAAACATGATGCAGACCTTACTTTGCTTCCTTTCAGAACAGAAATTACAAGTGAGCTACTGTTCAATACACTTGCTTCTCTGTCCGGTGCTTCTTTTACACTTGATGATTATACTTCAGATAAATATTTTGAAGAATCACTCACAAAAATTAAGAAGTTTTTTGAGCCATATCGAGAAGGTCTTTCGAAGTTTACTGATGAGGAGGTAGATACAGCTTTAGAAATTGCCAGATATAACCTCTTTGAAGAATTTGGTATTTACCTCAGTGAAGAAATTGAGTATAGTAGTATTGAAAATACGGTAACTAATGATATTTCAAAATTTAGTCATGAGCGGTTTCTACCGGTCTATTCTTTGGCAAATAATATTTCTAAAGAACTAACACACCAGGTACAAAGTAAGTACGAAGTAGTGCAAGCCGAACTGAATGAAATTAAGGAAAATCAAAAACAGTTCAATGATCAAATGGAAGAATTGAATGTTGATATTGATTTTTCAAGTCCTTCAGAAGATGTTATCCAGACTGAGAATACAAATACCGTTGAAACTAGTGAAAGTACACCTCAGATTGAAGAAGATAGCTTATCGGAAGCCGATATTGAGGTCATACGTGAGCGAGAAATTACACGAGTACTAAAGCGTGGCTCAGGTATTGCAGAGGGTAAATTTCGTATTTCATACGGTTTTACATCAACACTAAGTAAGTCGGAACGTGCTAAATTACTCAAAGATGAGTATGGTATTGGGGGTCATGCAAGTCCTGATGATTATTATATGAGCATGTTTAATGGAAAGGGAATTGAACTCTCTTCACGTACTCTTAATGATAAAGTACTCTACTCTTGGTCAGAGATAGCAGATAGAGTAGACTTGCTTATCAATTCTAATGAATACTTCAGCAATGACCAAGTAAAACAATATAAAGAATGGTTAGAGCAAAATACAGTTCCGACGTCTGAAAAAGAATTAGCTTCTTTGCCTGATAGGGAAGAGGATATTCTTACTTCAGATAAAGACTTTTTAGAGTCTGTAATTACACGCTTTGAGTTTTCAGATGACTTTATAATCAAACAAGATGATTATAGTACTGATTTAGTTAAACAAAACCTTTGGGGCGATGAGGTCGTTCTTTCTCTCGATGGAGAATTGGAAGTATCTGGTGCGGTCGAAGCATTAACAGATATCAAAGATTTTGATAAAGAAATCCGCCAATTGTATCTTAACTATAAGAATCAAACCCAAGAAAAAGAGCTTGAAACCCCAATAGACACCATAAAACAAGAAACGTCTAATCTGGCTCTTTCTTCTAAGCCGTTTGAAGATTGGGAAGAACGTGATGAGCTTGATCCTATGGAAGATTTCATGGGGATGTTGATGTCTGGTGAGGATGAGCTTACTGTTATTGTTGATGGTACGGATGTCTGTCATTATAAAATTAGTGATAGTGAAGATGGCCAACAAGTCATATTCGAAATGACTCACGATAAGAGTCCTGATACTCGTTACCTCGTATATGAAAATGGTAAATTCATAAAAAATACTTTTGGAGATGATATACCTGACAGTCGATTAGTTAATCCAATAGGCTTGGAGGAGTTAGAACAAAGACTAGAGGAAAATAAACTTAAGAAACAAAATCAAGGGGGAGTAGCGCAACAGGAACAAGAAATATCCCTCTTTGATAGCATTGACTCTAATGAGGTAGCACCAAGTCAAGAGCCGACGGCTGTCCCAACTGCGACACCTTCTGTTTCTTCTAGTGTTACTCCTCCACAACCAAAAACCAACTTTGAATTTCCTTTAAATGCACAAGAAATGGCTTCTTTTTATCCTGGTAATACCGAGAATAAAATCAAGGCAAATATTGATGCCATACGGCTTGTCAAATTACTTGAACAAGAGGGTAGAATGGCCACTCCTGAAGAACAAGAAATTCTTGCGCAATATGTAGGTTGGGGCGGTCTTGCAAACAACTTCTTTGATGAAAGCAATCCAAAATATGCTGCGCTACGTGGAGAGTTAAAATCTCTCATCACAAGTCAAGAATACAGCAATATGTTGCAATCCAGTTTAACAGCCTACTACACTAGTCCTGAAGTAATACAAGCTATCTATACTCAACTTCATGCTATTGGTTTTGACGGTGGTAGAATACTTGACCCCTCTATGGGTACTGGAAATTTCTTTGCATCGATGCCTGGTCATTTAAAAGAAAAATCTGAGTTATTTGGTGTGGAGTTGGATAATATCACAGGTTTAATTGCTCAAAATCTCCAACAAAGTGCTGATATTCAAATTAAAGGCTTCCAGGACACAAGATTTAATGACAATGCCTTAGACCTTGTCATAACCAATGTTCCTTTTGGTCAAATAATGATTGGCGACGAGAAATATTCAAGAAACTATGCCATTCATGACTACTTCATTAAAAAGTCTCTTGATCTCGTCCATGAGGGCGGTTTTGTTGCGGTTATTACCTCTACTGGAACAATGGATAAAAAGGATAATCGTTTTAGAGAAGAGCTGGCAAAACAAGCAAATTTGGTCTCTGCAGTACGCCTGCCCAATGACGCTTTTAAAGATATTGCCGGTACAGATGTTTCAAGTGATATTTTAATCTTCCAAAAAACTAAAAGCCCTGAGCTAGAGCCTACATGGCTTCATACACAGCTTATTCATGATGATAAAGGCAATAAGGTCACAGTCAATCGTTATTTCCATGAACAATCTCAATTTGTTCTCGGTCAAGTTGGCATAAAGTCCTTTAATGGGGGTGTGCTTACGGTTTACCGTGATTTTAACGAAGAAGAGTATATCCCTAAACTTACTGAAGCCTTAGAATTGCAACAGGAAACAAGCTATTATTCAAACAATAAATCTGAACAGCTTATTGAGAGTGTCATTCTTGATGATTACTCTCTTCCTGAAACGCTTCTCTCTAAACAAGAACCTTTCACACTCTTTGTACATCAGAAGAAACCTTATTTCTATGATGGGAAACGTGTCATTCCTCACCGTAAACAATCAAGTGTTACGCTTAAAAAAGGAGAAACACGTAAAGGCCAGCTTGAACGTTATAGAAAAGTTGAGGAGAGAATTTTTGATACAAAAATAAAATATAAAACTATCCAAGCTCAAAAAGGATATTTTGACTCTTGGTCAAATTTTATCCCTCTTTTTGCCGATACTAGCTTTAATGTCGAAACAATTCCTACCGACGTCCTAGAATACCTTAATACTGTTGGTACTAGTATCACAAAAGGCGATTATAGGTACAGCTTCATAATTGAAGAAAAATATAGTACGCTCCAAATTGAGGAAGTTGTCAGTCGACAACATTTTTACTCCGTCGATTATTCTACAAAAGAAGTCGAAGCAATTGAAAAAATGATTGACCTTCGTCATTCTCTACAAGCTCTTTTAAATATCCAACATAAGCCAAGTTATTCAAAAGAAGAATATGAGCAGTTAAGAGTTGCATTTAATAATAAATACGATGCTTTTGTGGCTAAACACGGTTATATTTCCGATTCCAAAAACAGTCAAATTATGAGAGAGGATGACTACTATCAATTCCTAGCTTCTGTTGAAGAGGAAGCAGAGAATGAAGTAACCAAAGAGCCTATCCTTGTGAAGAGTGCCGTATTCTTTGAACCGACCATACAGCCTGAGCAGGAGGCTGTGACGGTTGAAACAGCATACGATGCCCTACTTTCTTCGATGAATAGAAAAGGACAACTTGATTTTGACTATATGTCCGATATTTATGGGAAAAATATCGAGGAAATCATAGATGAATTGGGCGAAAATATTTTTTATATTGGCGATGGCGAATATGTTACTCGTGAGGACTATCTGTCTGGAGATGTAAAAACTAAACTTGCTGAAGCCCAAAGCAACCAAGAGTTTAATATTGAGGACAGTGATTGGTCAGTAAATATTAATGCCCTTGAAAAAGTGATTCCAAAAGACCTCTACCTCTCTGATATTACTTATAAATATGGTTCTCGCTTTATTCCTACTGAAATCTATGAGAAGTTCCTCAGTGACATTATGGATACAAAGGCAGAAGTTGTGTTCGATAAGCGAACAGACAGCTACCAGGTTAGTCTTGAAAGTCCTTATAAATTTGCTCCGTCGAACACCTACGGTTTGAAAAAATATAATGGGGAAAAACTTGCTTCAACTTTGCTTAATCAAAGAGAAGCAAAAATATATAAGCCTGATCCAAACGATGATAACAAGCGAGTTATAGATGAATATGCAACATCAGTTATTGAAGATAAAGGAAATCTACTCAAAGATAACTTTAAATCATGGGTAGGAGAACACCCTGAAGTAAGTGAAAAAATTGTTGATATTTATAATGAAAAATTCAACCGTTTCGTAATTAAACACTATGACGGTCAATCTTTAACTGTCAATGGTCTAGCTAAACAGTTTACTCTACGTCCTCACCAAAAGAATGCGGCTATGCGTATCATTCAAGATGGACGAGCAGGACTAGCTCACGAGGTAGGGTCTGGTAAGACCTTGACTATGCTTGCCTCTTGTATGAAACTTCAAGAGCTTGGAACAATCAATAAACCACTGTTTGTTATTCCTAAGCCTCTTATCTTGCAATTCGCTAAAGAAATTTATAAGTATTTCCCTGAAAGCAAGGTACTCGTGGCACGTACTGAAGATTTCAAAAAAGAAAATCGAAAACGATTTATTAGTCGCATTGCAAATGGTAAATATAATGCGATAGTCATTGCGGACTCTCAGTTTGAGAAAGTTTCAATGAGTAAAGAATATCAAGAGAACTACCTCAAAAATCAACTTTTCGAAGCAAGGGAGCACCTTGAAAATCTCGACAAGGAAAGTAAGTTTACAGTTAAAAAAGTTGAGAAAACAATTGAGAGTCTAAAAGAACGTATCAAGAAACTTCAAAAGAAAGATACAGATACCTTTATCAGTTTTGAAGATTTAGGCATTGATATGCTCTACGTAGATGAGGCACATGGATACAAAAACCTTGCACCATTCTCTCAATTGGAAAACGTGAAAGGGATTGCGACGACACGTAGTCAGAAAGCGATGGATATGCAACAAAAAGTGCAATATCTGCAGTCTATTTACAATAACCGCCGTGTCGTATTCTCAACAGGAACACCAATGTCAAACTCCGTTGTAGAGCTTTATACAATGACAAAATTTGTTGCGCCAGACATTCTCGAACAATTTGGTGTTTCAAGTTTTGATACCTGGGTAAGTAGTTTTGGTATCATTGAAAACAATTTTGAATTAACTGCTGCAGGGGCGTTCAAAGTCAATCGTCGTTTTACCAAGTTTGGTAACGTGCCTGAGTTGATGAATACTTTCCGAAGCACGTGGGATATTCAAACACAAGATATGCTTAATTTGCCTGTTCCTGAAGCTCAAATTATTTCACATGAAAGTGAAGTCACTGAAGCACAAGGTAAATACATTGAAAGTCTACTTGACCGTGCCTCAGCAATCGAAGCAGGAGCTGTTAAACCCTTTGAAGATAATATGCTTAAGATAGTCGGAGAAAGTAAGAAAATCGCCCTTGATATGCGTATCTTAGACGACCAAAGGTATTCAAGTACCGACTCTGATAAGATAAATCAAGTTGTAGATAATGCGACCAAAGTTTATTTTGAAAATCAAGAGAAGAGTGGTACACAGCTTATCTTCTGTGACCAATCTGTCCCTCTGAAGTACAGAAATAGTCAAAGTAGAAACAGAGATGATTCTATCAATCACTTTTCAGCTTATGATGAAATCAAAAATCTTCTCATAAAGAATGGTATTCCTGAAAAAGAAATAGCTTTTATCCATGAAGCGACGGATAAGACTAAGGAAGCCTTGATGAAGGATATGCGAACTGGGAACAAACGAATTCTGCTAGGGAGTACCACTAAAGCTGGTACAGGTTTAAATATTCAAGACAAGCTCATTGCTGTACACCATATTGACCTTCCTTGGCGTCCCTCAGACCTTACACAGCGTAACGGTCGTATTATTCGTCAAGGTAATGAGAATGATAAAGTACAAGTTCATTACTACATCACTAAAGGCTCAATGGATGCCTACCTATGGCAAACTTTAGAGAATAAGGCTAAGGTTATCAACCAAATTATGCTTGGCGATACGAAGATACGTGAAATGGAAGAACTGACAAGCGATCAAATCAATATGTCTAAGTTCAAAGCTATCGCAGAAGCAGACCCTGTAAGACAAGAGTACATGGAAACAGAGATGAAACTTCAAACCTTAGAACGTTCGAGAGAACGCTTTTTTGATAGTCAAATTTCTAATCTGAAGCGTGTAAAAAAAGAAAAAGAACAGTTACCTTCGTTTGAAAATCGCCTTATAGCGACACAATCAGATATAAATACTGTTCAAGAGAATAAAGATAATCCCTTTGCGATCACTATTTTTTATAAAGAGAATAAACGTACATTTACTGAAGAGGATAAAAAATCCGACGTGGGTAAATTTTTCGCTAAACAAATCAGCAATAATACGCTTGCCTACAATGTCGCAAAAGCAATGGGTACTTCAGATAAAAAAATCACACACATTGCGAATTATCGTAATTTCCAAATCTTACACAATCCAGGACTAGGGGATGGTAATGAGAATGAGCGGATTATCATTAAAGGAGAAGCGCAATACTCCACGTGGGTAAATCCTCAAGCTCCAACTGGTATTATCACTCGGATTGATAACTTCTTAGAAGAAGGCCTTGTCCGTGATTACTCACGTACTGAAGAAGAGGTCGAGAAAATTAAGTCCTCAATTTCTTATATTGAGTCCAATCAAGATTCTACTTTCTCAAAAGAAGAAGAATATCAAGAAGTAAAAGTAAGATGTGAGGAGCTTCGAGATAGTTTGGAACAGAATAAAGAGCTTAAAAATCAAGAAAAAGAGAATGAGAGGTCTCTTAATTTATAACAGGAGGAATACTAGTGATAATCACAAATGAAGAAAGAATTATCATAAGTGCATTTACTGGAGTTTTACTTACTAAAGATAAGGACGGCTTCATGCAATATATAGAAAATATATTAAAGAGAAGTATATTTACTCATGAATTATCTTGTCCTATTATTTGGTCTGAAATTAAAGAAAAAAGTAAACCTGATTTCTTAAAAATCATGGAAGAAAACGAACATATTACATCATATTAAATTGAATGGAGATAAAATGAAATTTACTACTAACTTACTTAGCTCAAATCTATTAACTCAATTAGAAGAAGCATCATGGACTGACTTTGAGGGTTTAAGGCTTAATGAATTTTCTGAAGGAGTGCATTTATTAGATAAAAACTTTCCTGAATTTGTTGAACTTTTCCGTCAAATAGAAAAACAGATGCTTTCTGAGAATATGGATTCATCTGAAATGCTTATTACAGAATGTCCAATATGGGGCGAATACACGGTATTTTCCTTTGAACATCTTCCTTCCGCAACATACTTTGATATTAATATTACTATTGACCCTGTAGAAAAAACTTGTGTAGCAAAAGCTGAAGCAATAGATAATGAAAGTTACCCTATGAAAAAAGAATTTGAAAGCTTTAAACTGCTTTTAAATTCTTCTTTTTCTAATAATAAATAAGTTAAACAAATAAAAATGAAAGGAAAAAATATGTCTGAAGATAAGCATGATGCACGTAAGCAGTTAGAAATAAATGCCAAGAAAAAAGACATTTTGGAAGTTGCCCAAGCCTTTGGCATGACACTTAACAAAGATGGGAAAGGTTATCAAGGCGAATTTCAAGGCCATGACACCTTTACAATTTATCCTGGTACAAACAGTTTTCTTTGGCACGGAAGAGGACTAAATAACAAAATGAGCGTTGCTGATTTAGTTTCTGTGTTAAAGTTTGGAGCTACCACTAAGGAAGAAATTGATGCAGCTTTTCCAAAAAGTGTTGTCGAACTCAATCGACTAGAACTTCCTGAATTTGTTCCTGGTAAAATACCTGAACAAAAAACATTCAAATATTTTTATGAAGAAAGTCAAAACATGGAGCTTGCAATTGCCTATCTTGAAGAGAGAGGGATTTCAAGAGAAACTATTGACTACTTCATTGATCGTGGCATGCTTGCCCAAGCCGAGTGGCGCACTGAGCTTGAAGATGGCACATACTTTTACGAACCAGTTGTCATTTTTAAAAATTTAGATCACAAAGGTCGTGTGATTGGTGGAAGTGCGCAAGGGATTGAAGCGCACCCTGAAATACGAGGACACAAACATAAGAGCGGACACTTGAAACGTGTGCTGCCCAATTCTGGAAGCAATAGCGGACTGAAAGTTACAATTGGTACACCCAAAAATGTAGTTCCTATTGAAGCTCCTATTGATTTGTTATCTTACTTTGATTTGAATAAAAACAAATTAAAAGATACTATTTTGGTTGCTGCAGATGGATATAAACCTGATGCTTATTGGAAAGCAATGGCAGAAGTTATGGTATCCTCTCCACTCATTTCAGAAGAAATAATTAAGGATAAAGATTGGGCAGTAAAACATTTAATAGAGCACCCAGATCAACTTCATCAAAATTATCAAACCCTTATTTCTATTAGTGATGAGAAAACAGGACAGTTTATTTTTGCTTTTGATAATGATGAGCAAGGTCAATCCTTTATAGAAAAATTCAAAAATGATAACCATGATACCGTCCAAAAAGTCAGAGTTGAAGTACCAAGCCAAGGAAAAGATTGGAACGAGCAGCTCCAACTTCAAAACAAAACGACAGAGCCTTCAGTATCTGATTTAGGATTTATTGAGCCACCTTTAGAGGAAGAGCAGTCTTTCCCTTCTCCTGAAGAAACTTACCCTGAGCCACCAAATAAACAAGAATTTGAAAATTACAGTCAAACAAAGTTTATTAAAATTTTCGAGTCCAAAGTCGACGGAAATGGTCAACCTTATCATATTTCAAAAATTTTTGAATTAGATAAGCTCACAAGTATTTCTGATTTGAAAACAGATTTAAGTGGTCGAGTGTCCTTAGATGTTGTTGGTGTACTGACGCTTGATAAGAAGAAATCAGAATTACAAGAAGCAAAATATAGTATTGATAAACACCTCAAAAACAATCGTTTTGTTCTCACTTATAATTTTTCAAAAGAAAATATTCTTCGTCCAAGTCAAGAAGAAATTCAAAAGTTCAAGAAGGAAAAGGGAAAGTTTGAGACAGTCAATATAAAAGAAACTTCAAAATCAAAATCTACGCCTTCTGAAAATAATAAAAATTATGCAAACAATGTTTCTTCTCAAACAACAACTATAAAAGAAAAAAGTGCAAAGTCACTTCAAGAAGCTGTCACAAATCGTGATACAAAATCTGTAAATACAGCACTCAAAGAAGAACTATCCAACTATAAATCTTCGGAAAAATTCAGAGATTTTTTAAATGTTCTCTCTACTATGCCTGAACTAAGTGAAAAGAATATTCGCTTAATTTTGGCACAAAATCCGCAAGCCAGAGTTGTAAAAGAATTTAATACCTGGTCAAATGATTTTCATAGGAAAATCAAATTCCAATCAAAAGCAATAAAAATTTTTGTTCCATCCCCTCAACCACAATGGGATAAAAATGAAAATATGAAATTGGATAAACACAAGCAGCCTATAATTTCTGAAAGTAAAGAACAGCTTGTGTCCGTTTTTGATATTGGTCAAACGGAAAACTTCTCTCACACCAACACTTTAGACAAAGACATTTTGCCTGAAGTTTCTCCAACCATTCCACGAGAAGAAGCAATAAAGATTTTTCAAGAACTCTCGAAACTCTCAAAAATTTCAATACATTTTACTCCTATTCCCTTTGAAAAAGATGATAAATCCATTCACTTTGAACACTCCTGGTACTCAAAAGAAAGAGAAGTCCTTTACATTCAAAAAGGACTTTCTCCTGAAAAAGCACTCCAAGCACTTGTTCAAGAATTGGCTTATCAAAAATATTTCAACCCTTCACTCTCTCCTGAATTACAAAAACTTGAAGTTCTATCCATGTCCTATGTCATGTTACGACAAGTCGGTTTAGAAACAGAATTAAATATTCAAAGTCTAACTTCATCACTTACAGCTCCTCAAATTACACAAACACTTGAACATTTACAAGTCAATACGGAAGGTTTTTCTGAAGAAGTCCAACAATTATTTAAGTCTAAAGTTCAATCAAAAAATAAAACTATGACTCCAAAAGACAAGATGGAAAAACTCAGTTTTAAAGAAAGAATGACGATGGCTAAACAATCTCACAACGATCAAGTCAAGGAAAAATCGTCCTCAAAAAAAGTTCAGGGAGTGCATCAAGCCAAAGCGATATGAAAAAAAGTGAGCTTGCGGCACTCCAAGCAAGTCATTAGAAAAGGAGAAAACAGTGAACCAAGAATTGAATATTGCCTATATTTTCTCGTGCATTATGGATAATGAAAATAATTTATCTATGACCAGTGCAGGCAAAAAAATTAAAAGTTTCCTCAAAAAAAGTCAAGATAATATAGACAAAACTGAACGTGAGGAATGGGTAAAAGTTGAAAATGAATTAATCGAAATGGATTTGGATACATTTGAAAACTGGAAAAAAATTGCTGTAAGCACATTTAGAAATAAACAAAATAATAATTAAGAATAAAACAGGGGCTTGGGGATTTCCCCAAATCAATATAAAGGTCAAGATAGGTCAGAGTTGCAGTGGTGCAATTCTGATTTATCCTGAACTTTTATTTTTTCGCAAGTGTGTACACACTTGCTATGCCCGCAAGAGCTCCGCTCTTCCCTTGGGGGTTGGTTTTGACTGGGTTTTTATTCCCTTGCTTTATTCAAGATTATTTGAGAAGAAAGGAACTCTATTAATGAAAAAAGCTGATAGGACACGTAAAAAGAATATTCATTTTATGACGACTCCTGAAGAAAAAAAGCTCCTATTGCAAAATATGGAGCAAGCAGGTTATAAGACATTAGGAAGTTACTTACTCCGCATGGGCTTGAATGGCTATGTGGTAAATATAAACTTTTCTGAAATGAAATCGACATTAGCTGAATTAGGTGCTGTTCGTTCAGAATTAAATAAGATTGGGAATAATATTAACCAAGTCGCAAAGCACGTCAACCAAAGTCACGAGATCGATGTTATGGATTTCTACCTTTTAGAGGAAGAAATGAAAGCCATGAGGAAACAAATGGAAAAAGTTGAAAAACAAATTATTACTGAGTTCAATAAAAAATTAAGTACATTGGAGGAAAACTGATGGTTGTTGTTCCTGTTCCAAAACAAATTAAATCCGAAAAAGCTCTAAAAAGTGCTGTTAAATATATTTTAAATCCTCAAAAAACTGAGGAACAAATTCTGACTAGTGGGTATCACATTGGGAACCTAAACTATGCGGATGTTGAAATGGGATATACAAGATTACTTGCACGTAAGATGGTCGGACGACAAAATAAACAAGTTTTAGCACATCACCTGGTACAATCTTTTCGTCCAGAAGATGGTCTCTCTGCAGAAGAAATTCATCAAATTGGAAAAGAGTGGATAGAACAATTAACTGGTGGAAAGCACGAATATATTATTGCAACACATATAGATCAGGATCATATCCATAACCATATTATTTTTAATTCTACTTCGAATGTTGACTTTAAAAATTTCAGATGGCAAAAAAACACTTTACAAGTTGCACGTGAACTCTCTGATAAAATTTCACTTAAGCACGGTGCTATCCAAGAAAAAGTATTGCCTTATCAAAAGTCCTATCACTCTTATCAAAAGTATCTTACAAAAAATCCTGTTCGTCCTGAGTTAAAAAGTCGATTGAACTTTTTATTGAAACACTCTTTGAGTCTAGAAGATTTTAAGCAAAAAGCGTCAGCATTAAATGTGGCTGTCGACTTTTCTGGGAAGTATACGACTTACACCCTCAAAGATTTTGAGCAAAAGCGTCCTGTTCGTGACAGCTCTCTAATTTCAAAAAAAGACCAAGCAAAGATGGACGCCCACCCTGAAAAAAGAATTTTCTCAAAGGAAAGTGTTGAAAAGAAATGTATCCAAAATCAAAACAAAAATGTCAAAACCTTCTCCAAAGATGAAATTTATTCGGAGTACCAAAAGCAACAAGCCTGGTACAAAGAAAACAACAACATCAAATTAGTCTTAGAAGAATGGCAAGTGGATCAAGAAGTCGATACAGGGATTTATATTTTTGTGCAAGCAGGACATCGTGAAGGGACAATAAAAATTCCTCATACTGCAGTTGACAGAAATGAGGACGGAAAACTTGAAATTCATTTGAACAGCTATTCTAAATTTACATTTATGGATGCCAAGTATCCTGCGGAAAGTAAAATTTTATGGGGACACCAAATCATTTCTCAGCTTTCTCATGAAAATGATAATGTACCCATATATAATAACAAAGCTATGAATAACGTGCATAACCTTTTTGATGCTATGAATTTACTTGCACGTCATGGTGTTTCTGGTCGTGAGTCATTCAATCATTTGGGAGAAGATTTCATTGCGGAGATGAGAGAAATTGAGACCTCTCTAGAAAAACTAGAGAACCTTATTCAAGAAAAATCAGATCATATTAAATTCAATACGCACGATAAAGTTCAGGTTGAGCAACTTAAACACCTCCAAACGGAGCGTAAAGAATTGCAAGAAGCCTACTCTAAAATCACAGATGACTTAGAACTTTATGACAACATTCAAAACTTTAGCCAAGTACAAGATAAAGAACGCACAGAAGAAAGAAAGGTAACGCCTCATGCCAAACGATGAAATTGAACGTCGACGTCAAAAAGAAAAATTTTATGAAAAGGACTATGCGAGTATTCCTCGTGAACAGCTTTTTGATTTCTTAAATGAAAAAGCAGCATTCTCTTTTGCTCAAACAAAAGCAGTGGGTTTTCCTTATTGGGAATACCAGGCACTCCATGAAAAAGGTTTTTGTTTAGGTCAACTTGTCTTTAAAGAGTGGGGGAAAAGAATGAGTTTATTGAGTTACTTTGATTTGTCCTCTGGTTTTTTTGGCAATTGTAAGTTTATGACTTTTAGAAATTCCGCTTCTCAATATATGCCAAAGTACGGACACCTTGATTTATCTGAAGCAGAAGTCGGCGATTTTTTTATACTGCAGCTTAACCAAAAAGACGGAGGTTCTTCTTTTATAGAAGCAATATGGAAAATCCCTTCAGGGGAAAATCCTGAACGGCTTCTCCGAGAAATATTATTGAAAAAGTTTTAAGGAGAAGTGATTAATGATTAATATTGAAGAAAAAATGTTAAAAGAACTATCAAAGATATATGATTTTGATAAAAGATTTTTTGACAAACTTAATTCAGTAGATGCAATTTTGGATAAAGCTCATTATTTACTAAGTGTATCTAATTCAAATAGTTTAACAGACTTTAACAGACTATGGGTGGTACTTTAGAGAGTGTGCTAATCCAGAAACAGGAATAGACTTCCTTGCTTTAGAGGATAAAGAAGATAAAGTCTTTGAAGAGTTTGTTCTGTTTTTTGATTTTTATTATAAGTACAGGGGTTACTCAGAAACTTACAAAAATTTGTCGTTTAAAGAATATTTAGAAAAAGTTTCTAAATTAATGTCCCCCAAAATTAAAGCATAGTAAAACAAAAAAGCAGCCGTAGCCTCTTGGTGGGGTTACGGTTGCTTTTTTGGTTCTGTTGCAAAGTTTTAAATATAGAATAAAATCCCTATCGTAAAAATATCTGGCATTAGGTCTGGATCTTGTGTAGGATCAGAATCTATTGCGTCCTTTTTCTACTGGCTCTTTAGACCATTTTAAGCGTAATCATCTTCAAGGCTATCAATATCTAGTATTTTGATTATCTTTCCTCGGCGCTCAATGAATCCTTTTTCTTCGAGTATTTTGAACTTACGAGAAATAGTTTCGGGAGTTGTTCCGATGAACGTTGCAAGATCTTTCATTTTCATTGGAATCATAACAGAATTTGAATCTACTACTTTGACGAGTTGCAAAAGATAATTAGCGATTCGACTTTCAACATCTTCCATCATGAGAAATTGTGCTTGATATTGCATTTCCGCAGCTCTTCTCACGGTGGTTTCAAGTAATTTCAAACTTAGCTCGGGATATTTTAACAATAAATTTTTGAAATCTTGTTGTCGCAAAAAGCAAATTTGCGTTTCTTCCAATGTTTTACCATAGAGATTCTCATTCATTACTCCAAACAAGGCGTCTTCACCTGCGTATCCACCAGGTTCAATCACACGTAGTAACTGCTCTTTACCAGCACTGGAAAGCTGGTATATTTTCAAGGTACCATGCGCCACAATTGCAAGTTGAGGCACTGCAAAGGGGCTGATGACTGTTTCACCTTTTTCAAAAATTTTATGATTAACAACCTGCTCAACTTTCACTAATTCACTTTCTGAAAGTAAACCGAATAGTGGCACGAGCTGTACACAGTGGTGTTCATGATGACTAAAATGATGTTTATACTTACTCATTTTGGGGATTCTCCTTATCTTATTATCGCGCTAATATTATAAAACTGCAAGCTTTGTTCAATTAAAGCCTACAGTTTCGTAAAAATTAATTGTCATTATCTTCATCTTCGTCATGAAAATCAGCAACGCTTTTACCCAAGTCACCTGCCAAGTTGCGAATAACTTGAAGATTGTAGCCGTAAAGTTCGACTACACCAGCCGCCAAAGCAAATTTTTCTTCTTTATTTGCTAGCTTAATTGCTCGCGTAATGAACATATTTTGTGCTTGAAAATCTGCAATGAAGCTTTCAAGCAGAGCTTCATCAGTCCAATATTTGGCTTTTGGATCCTCAGTAATGAACTTGTGATACTTTAAAAATTCTTCAGTTGTACTTGGTACAATCTCATTTTCGTCAAGAAGTAAATCCGAAATTTTAAAGAAATATTCATCTTCTTTTTTTGCAATTTCACGTAAATACTCACACTTAACTGGGCTTTTCGCGTATATTCCTGCTTGAGTCAGTCGTACATTTTCAATGAACAAATTGGATAAGACATGTCCTAGCATCGCACCAGCCGTAGGCTTGTGGTGGTCAACCTCTGCTTTATCAAGTTCTTTAGCATATTTTTCATCAATCGTTAATTTAGTCATCAAATTTTTCCTTTATTCAATTTATAGTGCTGTCTTTACTGGTAGAAATCACACAACAGTTACTTTACTACTTAAAACAGGATATCCAAGTTTCTCAACCTTGCTGATAAGTTCATCAGCACTGACAACATTTTCGTCAAATTCTGCTTTAACTTTTGATGCATTGAAAAGCACTTTTGCATTTGCTACACCCTTAGTTGTAGTCATTGCTCCTTCGATTTTTGCCATGCAAGATGGGCAGCTCAATTCATTGAGTTTCATAATTACTTTTGACATAAGATTTACCTCTTTCTCTTTCTTTATAAATTAATTATAACTCGTTAGTACTAGCAAAAAATTGATATCTATCAAGAATATCAATTTTATTTTTTTATCTACAAAATAATAAAGTTTCTCGAGTCTCTTTTTTAACGCTGAATAACCTGCTATGAGGAGCGCAATCAGCACCAGTTAGAGTCTGCCGAGATAGTCAGCAGTACGCTGTTTAAATCAATCCCTAATTTTGCCTGTATGAGATTTAAAAGAGCAAAACCATTAGTGATTTTTTTTAAACATCAATCGTACATAAGATGTTTGAAGTGTTCTGAAAACGCTATGTCCCCTCCTACCTGACAATCTTCCTGTCTAGCAAATGTGTGTGTTTCCTTTTTAAATAATTGTCATTGGAACTTCCTATCTATTTTTATAAAAAAGTTATATTGAGATAGGTATCAAAGCTTTTAAACAAGTTCAAATCCCTAACGTGCTACATTGCTTGCGATAGTTTCTCTCATAGCCTCAAATTCAGTGTCTTATTGAACCTCCCTATTAGTAAGGAAAACTTTAATTGTAAAGATTCTAGAAGCCATCGAAAATGTCTCGATGATTTTATCAAATCATTTTTGATAAAATCATTATAAACTTTATTGATATCAAAAAAATGATTCCTTTCAAAAAAAGAAAACAAACCGCATAAATTTTGGTTTGTTTCCATTCTTCTATTTCTCTCGATACCTAATCAGTCGCATGCCATTGACAATGACGATAAGGATACTGGCTTCGTGGACGAACATACCTGTGCCCATGTTGACAAAACTAGGTACTAATCCTGTACCTCCAAGAATTAGACCAGCCAGTAAAAAGAGCACAACTACAATCGCAATCACAATATTTTGTGTCATGTTGGCAACCGTGCGTTTACTCAAACCATATGCATGGACAAGTTCGTCAAAACTGGATTTCATTAGCACGATATCGGACGTTTCAATCGCAGTATCAGTACCAGAACCCATTGCAATACCTATATTAGCAAGTGCCAAGCTAGGGGAATCGTTGACACCATCACCGATAAAAGCAATTTTTTTACCAGAGTTTTTGAGTGATTTGACAACTTCAGCTTTTTCCTCAGGCATGAGATTGGCACGTACTTCATCAATATCGAGTTGAGAAGCGACTGCTTTAGCTGTTGTCTCGTTGTCTCCAGTCAGCATAATCATACGAGAAATACCTTCGTGGCGTAGCTCTTCGAGGGCTTCTTTGACACCAGAACGCATTTCGTCTGCGATACCATAAACCAGTTGTAATCTGTTATCAGCTGCAACCAAAACAACTGATGCACCAGAATTAGTAATTTCTGCGATGTCCTGTTTCTGCTCGGGAGAAATCGTGATGTGGTTAGCCACCATCATTTTTTCATTACCAATCAATAGGTCGTCTGCGATGATCCCCTGTCCTTTAACAACGTCCGTTTTTGCAAATTTGACAGGATTGAATTCTCCAATCATGCGTACAACAGCTGTTGCTAATGGGTGATCGGATTCATTTTCTGCTGAAGCAACTGCATCAATCAATTCTTTTGAAGCACCATAATTTTTGACGACAACAACTTCTGTATTGCCTTTCGTCAGAGTACCCGTTTTATCAAACAGAAGCGTGTCAATATGACTGAAGGTATTCATGACATCACCTCCCTTAATAAGGACACCTCTTTTTGCACCATTACCGATTCCTGCAACATTTGAAACAGGCGCACCAATCACGAGGGCACCAGGACAACCGAGTACGAGAATCGTGATGGCTAGTTCTAGATTATGACTAAAAACCCAAGTAATAGCTGCAATAACAAGTACCGCTGGCGTGTAATACTTAGCAAAGCGGTCGATGAATTTCTCAGCAGGAGATTTGGTATCTTGGGCTTCTTCGACAAGTTCAATAATTTTACCAAAGGTTGTATCTTCGCCGACTTTTTCTGCTTCTACGTAAATTGTACCGTTTTCTAAGATAGAACCTGCAAAAACTTTGGTACCAGCTTCCTTTCTGATTTCACGTGATTCACCTGTGATACTGGCTTCGTTGACATAGCCAGATCCTTGGTAAATACGACCATCAACAGGAACTTGACGTCCGGTTTTTACTAAGAGTTTGTCGCCAATTTCAACTTCATCGATGCCCATTTCTTCGCCATCAGCAGATAGGGCTGTGCTGGGTGCCATATTCGTGAGTTCTTTGATACTTGATCGCGTTTTTTCAAGCGTTTTTTTCTCCAAAAATCCACCGAAAGCGAAGAGAAAAGTGACAATTGCTGATTCTTCATATTCACCGATGAACAAAGCACCGATAACTGCAATAGAAACTAGCAGGTCAATCGAAATTTGTTTCACTTTGATTGCTTGATAGGCATGAATTGCAACAGGTATAAAACCGATAATACTTGCAATAATCATTGACGAATTCCAAATCCATATTTGATTTACACCATATTTACCAAGGTATCCGAGTACAATGAGAATGGCTGAGAGGATAACCAAGTGATTACTGTGTTGTTGAAGTCGTTTTTGAAAGTTCAGTGTTATTTTTGCCATATTTTCTACTTCCTTTAATTTTCTTTATGATACTAGTATAGCGCTACCCTTACAGATAAAAATTGATAACTATCAAGAAAATAAAACGATTGAAAAAAGTCATATAATAAGGGAAAATGACTTGCTGCAAACAAGTCCAATATAGCCGAGTAAAAGTCGGTGGTCGTATTTAGTTCGAGAACCGTTAACTAGCCAAAGTTGAGACGGTTCTTATTTTTGGTGATTTTTTAATCAACAAGATGACAAACGTAAGCAAGCTGATTAGGAAACTACAAATTGCAGTCACTAACATACCTTTATTTTTGTAGATAACGAGAAGCCGAAGAGTGTTCCCTCCCTTTCAGTGTGGTTGAAGAAGTCCGGAGGATTCGATAAATGGATCGTGTAACTGCTAAAAATTGTATGTCAGAAGTTATATTTGGCAACAACAAAAAAAGTAGCCGTTCAAAGACGACTACTAGGTTCTAAACATCCATTACCCAAAATCAATTTGATCGAGCATGGTTTCACGACTGGCTTGATCTAACCCGAGATAGGTGAGGTTCATAGCTTCACTGGAATGATTTAACAAATGCATGACTAAACCAATGTTATAATTCGATTGTGTATAAACTCTATAAGCTCCTGTTTTACGCATGGTATGTGTTCCCAAGTAATTGATAGATAAAAGGTCTCCAACGCGTGCCATGACTTTATAAAAGTGCTTCTCGGTGATATGACGCTCTGTGCGAGAGGTTGAAGGAAATAACCACTCTGAATTGAGATTTTGTTGCACTAGCCAATCATGATAAATCAACAAATCTTGTTGTACAGGTTTCAAATATAACGTATTCGCTTTACCTGTTTTTTGATCATGAATAAAAGCAGTTTGTTTGACTGTGCCATCCGAATTAAAGACATCAGATTTTTTTAGTTTCATGACATCACTGACACGCAATAAGGTCGCTTTCCCAACTTGGAAGATCGTATAGTTGCGACGTCCAGCACGAAAGCTATCAAGTAGTGTATCTTGAACCATTTTTAAGATATTTGAATCTTTGATGGGAAGAACGATTTGTTGAACCATATAATTAGATATCCTTTCTCAATCAGGTTCTGTTGCAAAGTTTTAAATAAAGAATAAAATCCCTTACGGTATCTATGATTTAAGCTGGGATTCCCAATAATACCTTGATTTCAGTACAGACCGAAAACCCGAAGAGAGTGCCTTCTTTTCGGGTTTTCTTATATAATCCTCGGATGGCTTCCATACCTTTAATCGTGGTAGAGGCAGTGCGTAAACTTCGATAGAATTTATTGCGTCTCTTTACTGGACGATGGTCTTGTTCAATCAAATTATTCAGGTATTTAATGGTACGATGTTCTGTCCCTTGATAAAAGCCGTATTCTTTTAGTTTCTTAAAGGCACTTGTAATAGAGGGGGCTTTATCTGTGACTACAACCTTCGGTTCATCAAACTGCTTCACTAACCGCTTAAGAAAAGCATAGGCTGCTTGTGTGTCCCGTTTTTTACGTAACCAAATATCCAAGGTTAAACCATCTGCATCGATGGCTCGATACAAATAATGCCATTTTCCTTTAATTTTGATGTACGTTTCATCCATTTTCCATGAATAAAAGGATTTTTTATTTTTCTTTTTCCAAATTTGATAGAGTAGTTTGCCATATTCTTGCACCCAACGATAAATCGTCGTATGAGAAACGTTAATGCCACGATCATATAAGATTTCTTGAACTTCACGATAGCTAAGGTTATAACGAAGATAGTAGCCCACGGCTACAATAATCACATCCTGCTGAAATTGCTTTCCTTTAAAATGATTCATCGTCATTCCTCCTGCTATCTTTTTCTATTATTCTACCTTATTTGATAGTAGATTTAAAACTTTGCAACAGAACCTTTAAAACTTAGTTTATATGTGGTAAAATGTTTTAATCAAGTTTAGGAGGAATTAATTATGAAGTGTAATGAATGTAACAGGGTTCAATACAACCAAATTTTAATTTGGCTTTGCATTTTATCTTTTTTTAGCGTATTAAATGAAATGGTTTTGAACGTCTCATTACCTGATATTGCAAATGATTTTAATAAACCACCTGCGAGTACAAACTGGGTAAACACAGCCTTTATGTTAACCTTTTCCATTGGAACAGCTGTATATGGAAAGCTATCTGATCAATTAGGCATCAAAAGGTTACTCCTATTTGGAATTATAATAAATTGTTTCGGGTCGGTAATTGGGTTTGTTGGCCATTCTTTCTTTTCCTTACTTATTATGGCTCGTTTTATTCAAGGGGCTGGTGCAGCTGCATTTCCAGCACTCGTAATGGTTGTAGTTGCGCGCTATATTCCAAAGGAAAATAGGGGTAAAGCATTTGGTCTTATTGGATCGATAGTAGCCATGGGAGAAGGAGTCGGTCCAGCGATTGGTGGAATGATAGCCCATTATATTCATTGGTCCTATCTTCTACTCATTCCTATGATAACAATTATCACTGTTCCGTTTCTTATGAAATTATTAAAGAAAGAAGTAAGGATAAAAGGTCATTTTGATATCAAAGGAATTATACTAATGTCTGTAGGCATTGTATTTTTTATGTTGTTTACAACATCATATAGCATTTCTTTTCTTATCGTTAGCGTGCTGTCATTCCTGATATTTGTAAAACATATCAGGAAAGTAACAGATCCTTTTGTTGATCCCGGATTAGGGAAAAATATACCTTTTATGATTGGAGTTCTTTGTGGGGGAATTATATTTGGAACAGTAGCAGGGTTTGTCTCTATGGTTCCTTATATGATGAAAGATGTTTACCAGCTAAGTACTGCCGAAATCGGAAGTGTAATTATTTTCCCTGGAACAATGAGTGTCATTATTTTCGGCTACATTGGTGGGATACTTGTTGATAGAAGAGGTCCTTTATACGTGTTAAACATCGGAGTTACATTTCTTTCTGTTAGCTTTTTAACAGCTTCCTTTCTTTTAGAAACAACATCATGGTTCATGACAATTATAATCGTATTTGTTTTAGGTGGGCTTTCGTTTACCAAAACAGTTATATCAACAATTGTTTCAAGTAGCTTGAAACAGCAGGAAGCTGGTGCTGGAATGAGTTTGCTTAACTTTACCAGCTTTTTATCAGAGGGAACAGGTATTGCAATTGTAGGTGGTTTATTATCCATACCCTTACTTGATCAAAGGTTGTTACCTATGGAAGTTGATCAGTCAACTTATCTGTATAGTAATTTGTTATTACTTTTTTCAGGAATCATTGTCATTAGTTGGCTGGTTACCTTGAATGTATATAAACATTCTCAAAGGGATTTCTAAATCGTTAAGGGATCAACTTTGGGAGAGAGTTCAAAATTGATCCTTTTTTTATAACAGGAATTCAAATCTTTTTGTTCCATTAAAGGGCGCGATTGCTGAATAAAAGATACGAGAGACCTCTCTTGTATCTTTTTTATTTTGAGTGGTTTTGTCCGTTACACTAGAAAACCGAAAGACAATAAAAATTTTATTCTTGCTGAGTCTGGCTTTCGGTAAGCTAGACAAAACGGACAAAATAAAAATTGGCAAGGGTTTAAAGGTGGAGATTTTTTGAGTGATCTTCTCAAAAAATACTACCTGTCCCTTGCTGATTTTTAAACGAGCACGAGAGCAAAACCCCCCTTTGCTGAGGTGGCAGAGGGCAGGTTTTTTTGTTTCTTTTTTCTCGTAAAAAAAAGAAAGGTCTTAAAGGTTTTATGGTTTTGGTCGGCACTGCCGACAGCCTCGCAGAGCACACACTTTATGAATATAAAGTATAGTGTGTTATACTTTACTTGGAAGTGGTTGCCGGAAAGAGCGAAAATGCCTCACATTTGTGCCACCTAAAAAGGAGCGATTTACATATGAGTTATGCAGTTTGTAGAATGCAAAAAGTGAAATCAGCTGGACTAAAAGGCATGCAATTTCATAATCAAAGAGAGCGAAAAAGTAGAACGAATGATGATATTGACCATGAGCGAACACGTGAAAATTATGATTTGAAAAATGATAAAAATATTGATTACAACGAACGTGTCAAAGAAATTATTGAATCACAAAAAACAGGTACAAGAAAAACGAGGAAAGATGCTGTTCTTGTAAATGAGTTGCTAGTAACATCTGACCGAGATTTTTTTGAGCAACTGGATCCAGGAGAACAAAAACGATTTTTTGAGGAAAGTTATAAATTATTTTCCGAACGATATGGCAAGCAAAATATTGCTTATGCAACAGTTCATAATGATGAGCAAACCCCTCACATGCATTTAGGTGTTGTGCCTATGCGTGATGGAAAACTGCAAGGAAAAAATGTGTTTAATCGTCAAGAACTGTTATGGCTACAAGATAAATTCCCCGAGCATATGAAAAAACAGGGTTTTGAGTTGAAGCGTGGTAAACGTGGCTCTGACCGTAAACATATTGAGACAGCTAAATTTAAAAAACAAACTTTGGAAAAAGAGATTGATTTTCTAGAAAAAAATTTAGCAGTTAAAAAAGATGAATGGACTGCTTATAGCGATAAAGTTAAATCAGATTTAGAAGTACCAGCGAAACGACACATGAAAAGTGTTGAAGTGCCAACGGGTAAAAAGTCCATGTTTGGTTTGGGAAAAGAAATAATGAAAACAGAAAAGAAACCAACCAAAAATGTTGTTATATCGGAGCGTGATTATAAAAACTTAGTGACTGCTGCGAGAGATAACGATAGGTTAAAACAGCATGTTAGAAATCTCATGAGTACTGATATGGCGAGAGAATATAAAAAATTAAGTAAAGAACATGGGCAAGTTAAAGAAAAATATAGTGGTCTTGTAGAGCGATTTAATGAAAATGTAAATGATTATAATGAGTTGCTTGAAGAAAACAAGTCTTTAAAGTCTAAAATAAGCGATTTAAAGCGTGATGTGAGTTTAATCTATGAAAGCACTAAGGAATTCCTTAAGGAACGTACAGACGGCTTAAAAGCCTTTAAAAACGTTTTTAAGGGGTTTGTAGACAAGGTAAAGGATAAAACAGCACAATTCCAAGAAAAACACGATTTAGAACCTAAAAAGAACGAATTTGAACTAACTCATAACCGAGAGGTAAAAAAAGAACGAAGTCGAGATCAGGGAATGAGTTTATAAAATAAAAAAAGCACCTGAAAAGGTGTCTTTTTTTGATGGTTTTGAACTTGTTCTTTCTTATCTTGATACATATAGAAATAACGTCATTTTTATTTTAGTTGCTGAAAGGTGCGTTGAAGTGTTGGTATGTATGTGTTTTAAAGTATTGAAAACCCTTAAAATTGGTTGCACAGAAAAACCCCATCTGTTAAAGTTATAAGTGACCAAACAAATAACTAAATAGATGGGGGTTTCTTTTAATATTATGTGTCCTAATAGTAGCATTTATTCAGATGAAAAATCAAGGGTTTTAGTGGACAAGACAAAAAGTGGAAAAGTGAGACCATGGAGAGAAAAGAAAATCGCTAATGTTGATTACTTTGAACTTCTGCATATTCTTGAATTTAAAAAGGCTGAAAGAGTAAAAGATTGTGCTGAAATATTAGAGTATAAACAAAATCGTGAAACAGGCGAAAGAAAGTTGTATCGAGTGTGGTTTTGTAAATCCAGGCTTTGTCCAATGTGCAACTGGAGGAGAGCAATGAAACATGGCATTCAGTCACAAAAGGTTGTTGCTGAAGTTATTAAACAAAAGCCAACAGTTCGTTGGTTGTTTCTCACATTAACAGTTAAAAATGTTTATGATGGCGAAGAATTAAATAAGAGTTTGTCAGATATGGCTCAAGGATTTCGCCGAATGATGCAATATGGTTCTGTTGCAAAGTTTTAAATAAAGAATAAAATCCCTTACGGTATCTATAATTTAAGCTGGGATTCCCAATAATACCTTGATTTCAGTACAGACCGAAAACCCGAAGAGAGTGCCTTCTTTTCGGGTTTTCTTATATAATCCTCGGATGGCTTCCATGCCTTTAATCGTGGGTGAGGCAGTGCGTAAACTTCGATAGAATTTATTGCGTCTCTTTACTGGACGATGGTCTTGTTCAATCAAATTATTCAGGTATTTAATGGTACGATGTTCTGTCCCTTGATAAAAGCCGTATTCTTTTAGTTTCTTAAAGGCACTTGTAATAGAGGGGGCTTTATCTGTGACTACAACCTTCGGTTCATCAAACTGCTTCACTAACCGCTTAAGAAAAGCATAGGCTGCTTGTGTGTCCCGTTTTTTACGTAACCAAATATCCAAGGTTAAACCATCTGCATCGATGGCTCGATACAAATAATGCCATTTTCCTTTAATTTTGATGTACGTTTCATCCATTTTCCATGAATAAAAGGATTTTTTATTTTTCTTTTTCCAAATTTGATAGAGTAGTTTGCCATATTCTTGCACCCAACGATAAATCGTCGTATGAGAAACGTTAATGCCACGATCATATAAGATTTCTTGAACTTCACGATAGCTAAGGTTATAACGAAGATAGTAGCCCACGGCTACAATAATCACATCCTGCTGAAATTGCTTTCCTTTAAAATGATTCATCGTCATTCCTCCTGCTATCTTTTTCTATTATTCTACCTTATTTGATAGTAGATTTAAAACTTTGCAACAGAACCCTTCAACATTAGTTTGTTCCTCTCTTCTAGGTGTCTTGGGTTTCAGCACGTTGGCAACAACAACTGTCTCTGCTAGCGAAGTGCCAAAAATAGAAATTGCTTCTAAAGAATTGGACTTAAATTCTGACCAGGTAACAATTTCAGACTATATGACAAAAGACGAAATGCTCCAATCAATTTCTACAGAATTTGGTGTTTCGATAGAACAAGCTGAACAAAATATTTTTAAAAACAGCGGTCGTGTAAAGCGTCAAACAACTGACGAAAAATTTGTTTTAGTTAGAGCAGCTTGGCAAGACCGACAAATTAATAATAGGGTTCTGTTGCAAAGTTTTAAATAAAGAATAAAATCCCTTACGGTATCTATGATTTAAGCTGGGATTCCCAATAATACCTTGATTTCAGTACAGACCGAAAACCCGAAGAGAGTGCCTTCTTTTCGGGTTTTCTTATATAATCCTCGGATGGCTTCCATACCTTTAATCGTGGGTAAGGCAGTGCGTAAACTTCGATAGAATTTATTGCGTCTCTTTACTGGACGATGGTCTTGTTCAATCAAATTATTCAGGTATTTAATGGTACGATGTTCTGTCCCTTGATAAAAGCCGTATTCTTTTAGTTTCTTAAAGGCACTTGTAATAGAGGGGGCTTTATCTGTGACTACAACCTTCGGTTCATCAAACTGCTTCACTAACCGCTTAAGAAAAGCATAGGCTGCTTGTGTGTCCCGTTTTTTACGTAACCAAATATCCAAGGTTAAACCATCTGCATCGATGGCTCGATACAAATAATGCCATTTTCCTTTAATTTTGATGTACGTTTCATCCATTTTCCATGAATAAAAGGATTTTTTATTTTTCTTTTTCCAAATTTGATAGAGTAGTTTGCCATATTCTTGCACCCAACGATAAATCGTCGTATGAGAAACGTTAATGCCACGATCATATAAGATTTCTTGAACTTCACGATAGCTAAGGTTATAACGAAGATAGTAGCCCACGGCTACAATAATCACATCCTGCTGAAATTGCTTTCCTTTAAAATGATTCATCGTCATTCCTCCTGCTATCTTTTTCTATTATTCTACCTTATTTGATAGTAGATTTAAAACTTTGCAACAGAACCATATTAACAATTCAAAACTATTGGAACCACTGCAAAATATTTTGTTAAGCAGTATATATTTCAAAAATTATACGTAATATATTTGTAGAAAGGTTGTGGACAGTTGTCCTATTGACCTGAAAAGTAATATAATAGCTGGATGAATAAAGAATCCCTTATGAACTTGTAAATCGTTATTAAATCGCTGAATTTTGATAGCCATTCTGAAGAGTTATCTTCAACTACTACACTAACTTCCATTAATTTCTCATTAATTTCCCTTTCGTTCAAAAAATATGGTTGGCTTTACAAGCATTCTATCATATGATAGAATTAAGATAACATTCAAAAGGAGATAATAAAAATGCGGCAAGGTATTCTTAAATAAACTGTCAATTAGATAGCGGGAATAATTAATTAAGCATCCTTATTTAAAATAAGGACTGGTTTTTTGTGCCCAGTTTAAGAATACTTTTATCATTTTATCATAAAGCATCTGTGGCTATCAGTGTGTAGTATACAGCTATTTTTGTATTAAAATCCCAGTGATAAGAGTATTTATCACTGGGATTTTTTCTGCTTTTTGAGCTTTTGAATGGAGGAAATAAAATTGAAAATTATTAATATCGGTATCTTAGCACATGTTGATGCAGGAAAAACTACTTTGACAGAAAGCTTACTATACAGTAGCGGAGCAATTAAAGAGTTAGGAAGTGTAGATAGCGGTACAACGAAAACGGATACTATGTTTTTGGAACGCCAGAGAGGTATTACTATTCAGACCGCAATAACATCTTTTCAACGGGAAAATGTTAAAGTAAATATTGTAGATACTCCTGGACACATGGATTTTTTGGCAGATGTATACCGTTCATTATCTGTTTTGGATGGAGCTATTTTGCTAATCTCTGCAAAAGATGGAGTACAGTCACAAACTCGTATACTATTCCATGCACTTAGAAAGATGAACATACCTATAATATTTTTTATTAACAAAATTGATCAAAATGGAATAAATTTGCCAGATGTTTATCAAGATATTAAGGACAAACTTTCTGACGACATCATAATTAAGCAGACTGTGAATCTAAATTTGAAACCTTATGTAATAGATTATACTGAACCAGAACAATGGGAGACAGTAATTGTGGGAAATGATTATTTATTAGAAAAATATACCATTGGGAAAACATTGAATATTGCAGAACTTGAAAAGGAGGAAAACGAAAGAATTCAAAGTTGCTCCTTATATCCTGTTTATCACGGAAGTGCAAAGAATAATATTGGAATTAAACAACTTATAGAGGTAATTACTAGCAAATTATTTTCACCCACACAACTCAATTCAGATAAACTTTGTGGAAATGTTTTTAAAGTAGAATATTCAGATGATGGTCAACGGCTTGTCTATGTACGTCTTTATAGTGGAACGCTACATTTGCGAGACTCAGTCAATATATCAGAAAAGGAAAAAATAAAAGTTACAGAAATGTATACTTCAATAAATGGAGAATTACGCCAGATAGATAAGGCAGAGCCTGGTGAGATTATTATTTTAAAAAATGAGCTTTTAAAACTAAATAACGTACTTGGAGATAAAAAAAGATTACCACATAGAGAAATTCTTGAGAATCCTCTTCCTATGTTACAAACAACAATTGAACCATGTAAATCAGTACAAAGAGAAAAGTTACTAGATGCACTTTTTGAAATATCCGATAGTGATCCCCTTCTACAATATTATGTAGATACAGTAACTCACGAAATTGTGCTATCTTTTTTAGGTGAGGTCCAAATGGAGGTAACTTGTACTCTGATTCAAGAAAAATATCATATTGAGATAGAAACAAGAAAACCAACTGTCATTTATATGGAAAGACCATTAAAAAAATCTGAATTTACCATTGATATCGAAGTACCTCCAAATCCTTTCTGGGCTTCTATTGGTTTATCTGTAACACCACTTCCTTTGGGTAGTGGCATTCAGTATGAGAGCCTGGTTTCTCTAGGTTATTTAAATCAATCATTTCAAAATGCAGTTATGGAAGGTATACGCTATGGGTGTGAACAAGGATTGTACGGTTGGAAATTAACAGACTGTAAGATCTGTTTTAAGTATGGTCTATATTACAGCCCTGTCAGTACGCCAGCAGATTTCCGAATGCTTGCGCCTATTGTACTAGAGCAGGCTTTTAGAAAGAGTGGTACAGAGTTATTAGAGCCATATCTTAGCTTCGAAATTTATGTACCACAAGAATATCTTTCGAGAGCATATAATGATGCTTCCAAATATTGTGCAAATATTTTAAATACTAAGTTAAAAGGTAACGAGGTCATTCTCATTGGTGAAATTCCAGCCCGTTGTATTCAAGAGTATCGAAACAGTTTAACTTTCTTTACAAATGGACGCAGTGTCTGTTTAACAGAGTTAAAAGGTTATCAGGTTACTAACATTAAGTCTGCTTTCCAACCACGTCGTCCAAATAATAGAATAGACAAAGTAAGGCATATGTTTAATAAAATCAACTTACATTGATAGTGAACTAAAGAGAAATTTTTAAAATGAATATTGAGTTGTTAATTAGAACAGGAGGATATAGATATTGTAAATACTAGGTGGATACTGTGCCCTATATGTGGCAATAAGACCCGTTTAAAAATGAGGGAAGATACTGAATTAAAAAATTTCCCTCTATTTTGTCCTAAATGCAGACAAGAAATTTTAATTGAAATAACGAAGTTTAGAATAACTGTAATTACAGAGCCAGACGCAAAGACGCAGAGCCGATAATTCGAGATATCAAAATCTCATTTTATCGGCTTTTTCTTTTCTATGCATACCATTGAGCTTAGTTCTTGATATCCTTTATAAGAAAATAAGTGTACTGATTTTTTTTGCAGTAGCTGTATTACAGTAGACATCCCTCAAGCATAAAAAGTATACAATTAAAATTCAATACTTGATTATTGATGAAGTACAGAGTTACTCGTCATTTCAAAACTAGTATATCAGTCAAGTTTTTCCTAAGGAACAAAAACGAACTTCGCTATGGGAATCAAAAATTTTTAGTCGGATGAAGTGATATGCAATAAATCCAGAAAATTTTCCCAACAACAAAAAATGAACTGTACTTTGCAGCGATAAGAGTAACCAAAGAACTATTTATCATTCGCTCTAGTTCCTAAGTGTAACAAAGATAAATTCATTTTCTATTTATGATTAACAAAAATCAGAAAAAATTCATTACATCTTTGTAATCAATCTTTCCTGATAGTATTAATTAATCCATTGTGTATTATTGAACTAGTTAAATTTACATTTTTCTCCGTAAATTGCTTGAATCACTTTCCCAATCGTCACTAATTCATCTTCATCCAGACAATCCAACTGTGCTTCTACTTGAAGACGTTTGGAGCTTTTATGACTGTTTTCTTCCCCTAAAATAAATCCATCCAAAGAAATATTTAGCAAAGTCACTAAATCATATACAACATGAAAACTTGGCTGTTGTCCTTTATTTTCAATGTTCGTCAAATAGCGTGGCGCAATCTGGATCATTGATCCTACCTGCTCACGAGTCAATCCTTTACTAAGACGGGCTTCTTTAATCGCAAGACCCAATGGTTTGAAATCAAAAGTTCTATGTTTTTTTCTGTCCATCATATATCACCTATCGGCATTATACTGTTCCTATCTAAATGTAAACAGGCCTTATATAAAGCAGTATATAGCTTAAATAAATCATATTTTTTTCAAATTGCTAAAAGAAAAAAAAAATCAGTCTTTTAGCGATTTCTTTCCTATGCACAAAAATATATCTGAGTACACTAAACGACGATTTCTGAATCGTCATTTTTTTATGTGTAAAGCTAAAGACGATGTTTTTGGGAGAATAAACCATGACTCATGACAGCATCCATTGGATTTATTTACTAAATTTATCAAAAAAATTTTTTCTATTTCAAAGAATCCTTTCGGATTAAAATGTAGTTTCTTGGTTCTATTAAAAGGGAACTATTTGTGTGAATTACTTTGTCCATATCGTCGGATATGGACTTTTTTGTGTTTTTCTAAAAGTTTTTTTCAAAAATTCCGTCATTTCCTCTCTTTACGTCGGGTTATATTACGAAAGGAGATAAATGTTCATTGGAATCATCTTCTTTCTCAACGGGAAAGGAGGTGTGAATGACATGAGTTCTTCCCTGTTCCAAGCTGCCATTGAAATGCAATTTGACTATATTTGTAAACGATCCATTGATGACGAACGTAAGGACTATTTAAAGTCTCTCAGTCGGATATCAAAAAAAGAAGTCGCTTTTTCAGAACTAGATGATTATGTAGTGGAACAGTTTGCTAGTATTGACCAGTAGGTTCTGTTGCAAAGTTTTAAATAAAGAATAAAATCCCTTACGGTATCTATGATTTAAGCTGGGATTCCCAATAATACCTTGATTTCAGTACAGACCGAAAACCCGAAGAGAGTGCCTTCTTTTCGGGTTTTCTTATATAATCCTCGGATGGCTTCCATACCTTTAATCGTGGTAGAGGCAGTGCGTAAACTTCGATAGAATTTATTGCGTCTCTTTACTGGACGATGGTCTTGTTCAATCAAATTATTCAGGTATTTAATGGTACGATGTTCTGTCCCTTGATAAAAGCCGTATTCTTTTAGTTTCTTAAAGGCACTTGTAATAGAGGGGGCTTTATCTGTGACTACAACCTTCGGTTCATCAAACTGCTTCACTAACCGCTTAAGAAAAGCATAGGCTGCTTGTGTGTCCCGTTTTTTACGTAACCAAATATCCAAGGTTAAACCATCTGCATCGATGGCTCGATACAAATAATGCCATTTTCCTTTAATTTTGATGTACGTTTCATCCATTTTCCATGAATAAAAGGATTTTTTATTTTTCTTTTTCCAAATTTGATAGAGTAGTTTGCCATATTCTTGCACCCAACGATAAATCGTCGTATGAGAAACGTTAATGCCACGATCATATAAGATTTCTTGAACTTCACGATAGCTAAGGTTATAACGAAGATAGTAGCCCACGGCTACAATAATCACATCCTGCTGAAATTGCTTTCCTTTAAAATGATTCATCGTCATTCCTCCTGCTATCTTTTTCTATTATTCTACCTTATTTGATAGTAGATTTAAAACTTTGCAACAGAACCTGTCGGAGTGCTAGAACCAAATTAATAATAGGCTCAAATTTATTAAGGAAATAAATTCTCTATTCTCGAAAAATTTTTTCATAGTTAGGAAATGTTGAAATAGGTTTAGCGACTTCATCAATGTAGGCATTTTTATTATATTGCGGTCTTAGATGAGGTGTATAATAAAAGTTTTTTTGTTTTGGAGACAGCTTTAAATCATAACAATAAAACTTTTCTCTATACGTTCTCAATATACTAATGACTTGATTATCTCCTGAGTCAATAAACCTATAGAGTGCTTGTTGACCTTTAACCCCTGTAGCAAAAATGATGCGGTCAGATTTATTAAAAGCTTCATCAATAAAAGACCAGTTAGTCGGATCAGCGGAGTGAATTGTACTATTTTTTAAATTCCTGCTTTGAGGTTCAATAAAAGAAACAGCATTGACTATAATAAGAGCAACATAATTGTTTTTTTCGGCATAATTAACCAACTGGTCAACAGTTTGATCAGAGTTCAAATGTGAAGCATTAGAAGGATTCATCATAAATCCACAAAGTACCTTTCCCTCTTTGCCCCATCTCCTTTCTAACAGATACCTCTTTTCTTTTTTCTCATCATAAATTACATCTGTTGTTGAACTTTCTTGCTTTGGCAAGTTCATAGTTTTGCATATTGTTGAATAATCCACATTATCTCCATCTAGGTTACTATATTCCACTTATTTCTTATTTTATTATCTTTCAATAAACTTCTAACCCCTTATGATTGTGGCGGTTCAGGCTTCCACTTAGAGTCATCAGCAAAAAGCTCCTGAGCTCTTTCAACCATACTTTGAATACCCTTATTAAGTTCTAATCGCTCCTCGTCAGACATGTCTTTTAAAGATACACCCTCATTCAAACATACAGATATGGGGATTGATGTTTGTTCACTCTTTTGTTTAATCAAGTCATTTGCCATGCTACTTGTATTCTTTTCTTTTTTGCTCTCGGAAATGACCTCGCGTGCTGCATTGATTAATGTATTGCAACTATGCTCATATCTTTTTCTTTGTTCTTCAGTCATGTTGTTTAAATCTACACTGTCACTAGGGCAGATGAAAGCTTCATTTTTTGAGTCTGTAGTCAATTTTTCTCCAATCATTTTTATACGATATAATATTTAAGTTTAAATTCTTCTGCATCACATTTTACAAAATAAATATACTTCTCTTCTTCAGAAAGACCACGTTCAAATCGTAACACATAATCGCCGTCTCTACAACTAGCACCTTTGTTCAACATGAGACTGGGTGGATATTTTTTATATTCGTCAAAATCAACTTGTAAATATCGAGTACCGTCATATTTTAATTCTCCATTTTCTTTTCCATCAAGTAAATCTTCAACCCATTGCTCTCCATCCCACGTATTATCGGAAATATATTTTTCCACTGCTTTAATATTTACAGGCCATGCTTGAATTGATGTAACTTTACTTTTAATGTTCATTACTTCCTCACTAATTTCTTTCTTATTTGTATTTTTAAATGTCACTGAATACAATCTTCAGTATCTTATCTGCTTTTTCTAATTGACTGTTGTCGAGTGATAAGAGAAATTGGAATAAAGAATTTTGTTTTTTATTCTCTGAAGATACCATTTGGGATGTAAAGTAATCAATGAATTTTTTTCAGTATTAAGTTTCCTACAAAAGGACAGCAGAGTATACTTTAATGGTTTGTTTTTCCTTTCTGATATAATGGGATTTATAAATGGTAAAGTATATTGAGCATTGAGATTATGAAATTATCTCTGATTTCTTTTTATAAAATACTCTTTTATTTGATTTAAAAAGTTCATAAGGTAATCCAACTCATTAATATAATCTTGGCTGTGTGTTGGATTTTTTTCCTCAAAGAATTCGATTAATTTTTTTAGCTCATTTATTCTATTATTGATTGAAACTGATAGTTGTTCTTTATAGTCAGTTACAAAAATCTTTAAATCATTATTTTTAGGGATAATATATATTTCTTTTAAATTTTTTTCTATTTCCTCAACAATACTATCAGTGATAGAAGATATTGGCAACTTGTATGAAATATTTGACTTCGGATTATATATTCCCAAATATTTAATCCTTTTAAAAATATGTGATTGATCTGAATATAGACCAGCTAGGTAATATGTTATAACTTGTAATTTATTTTGAGAGTTTAACGGATTTGATTTATAAACTTTAATATCCCAAATGGTATCTTCAGTCATAAAATCGATTTCACCTTCTGCAGTTATTGAGTGGTATTTTTTTGCTCTATTATTAACAGTCTCCCAACTGAAAAAGGGTTTTGCGAAAGAAATAGGATTAATGGAGCTTAGGAATTCTATTGTTCGATTTGTAAGAATTTTAACATACGTTATTTCATTATCTGTAAGTTCATAATCTAAGTCTAAGACGGAAAGACTATGAGCTGCTCTAATCACTTCACTATTTATATCAGAAGAATGAATTATTATTGATAAGTTATTTAAGGAAGTGTAATTTAAAGGAATATTTCTCCATATTTGGAAAATATTTATTCCAGATAACCAATAAGACAGATTTTCAATAGTAGTTGCTAAGTCTGAAGAGTGGCGGGGGTTTTCAATATCGATTAAAGATTCAACAATATTATATTCAGTGGGAGAAAATAATTTTGAAGAAATATATCCTCCTCGAGGCTGTTTTATTTGCTTAATAGCTAATGTATAACTCATATTTATGATTTCTCCTATTTATTGATATATCTATAAATTGTTGTTCGAGATACACCCCAAGACTCCGCAATATTTTTAATTGGTGTCCCATTATCTACGAGTGTTTTAAGCAATTCTATATCTTTCTCAGTGAATTTCTCAGGTCGACCGCCTAATCTTCCTCTCGCACGTGCTGCAGCTCTTCCTGCGGCTGAACGTTCGAGAATAAGATTACGTTCAAACTCCGCAAATGCAGCGAACAAATGGAACATAAGTTGTCCAGTAGAGCTTGATTTATCCATCGTGATATTTTCTTGTAAGCTATGGAAACTTACTCCTTTATCGTTTAGTGAGTTGACTATGCTGATTAAGTCCTCCATATTTCTTCCTAATCGATCCAATCGCCAAACAACAATTGTGTCACCAGGGCGAGAAAATTCTATTGCTGATTTTAACCCAGGTCTATCTTTTTTACTTCCAGACATATGATCAGTAAATATTTTCTCACAGCCATATTTTACAAGGCTGTCTTTTTGTAAATCTAAATTTTGTAGTCCAGTTGAAACACGTGCATATCCAATATTCATATTTCTGCACCTCCGTTAGTTTAATTGTACCATAACTTAAAACATTATATATAAATGAACATAGATTAAATTATGGGTTAATGAACACTAAATGTAAAAGAAATAGATAAAAATTGCAGAAAATAAAAAGTGTCCAGAAAATGGAGGTTTTCTGAACACTATATTTTATGTTTATTAGAGAGTTCTACTTTATGACTTTTTAGTGTAAAATGTAGCTAGCAGGATAACTTTTAGTCAACTATTAATTTTATCCTATATTATGATTCTAAAGGTTACTTACAACTATGATTACTACATATATATTTATCTTTTTTACTGTTATTATGTCATTACTTATATTACTTCCAATAATTGTTTTAGTAAGAAAGGCACGTAAGACAAATAAGATCGTAACTCTCCAACTACAACAAGAAGAGATGGAAAGAAAAAGAAAAGAGAGTTTAAAAAAATATGAATCACAAAAAATAGAAAAAGAAAGAAGGAAGCTACAAAAGCAAAGTGATATCTTAAAACGTATTGATGAACAGAGGAGAAAAGAACTATACCAAAGTATAGAAAAGAGTGAAGAACAGAGATTAAAACAAATACAATTACGTACTCAGAATAATGAAACTGTAGCAGAGGTTCTCACCAATATAGAAGGAATAGGTAAAATATTTCAAATTCTATCTCCTGATGAACTATACACGTGTAAAGTAAAAGATTTTACAGGTGTTTATATAGTCTATAATACAGAACAGAAAAAAGCTTACGTTGGTCAGTCCAAAAATGTTATGAAGCGTCTGCGTAACCACTTTTTAGGAACTGGTGGAAACACAGGGAGTGAAGCATTTTATAAAGATTATAAGTCTCATGTACTTTTTGAAATTTATACAATAAAATTAAATGAAAGTTACTTTGACAATCTTGACGAATTAGAAAGAAATCTCATTACATATTATAATTCGTATAGTGAAGGATACAATAATAATTCTGGAAATAAAAGTTAAGTAATATAGTCTATATAAATTATATTAATAGCCTCATACTATTATGTGTATATGTATATGCTCATCATTATGTTTACTCCATTTGCATTAAAGAATGGAATAACATTTGGATAACGCCTTTATTGTCATAATCAAAAATACATGGTATAATAGAGGTAAGAAAAAAGAGCTTGCTGTAACAAGCTCCATAGAGACCGTTTAAGACGGTTGACAAGTAACTTATCTAAAAATAGAATCGCACTCGGTCAAAAGTTAGCGGTTCTATTTTTTTATGCTCTTTACAATCACAATAATGAGATTGAGCAACATAACAATGAAACTTGCAAATGCAATCATCAAAGCTAAGCTGTCTGAGACACTCAAAAATCTAGCCTTTCTAGTTTGATAGGGAAACACCTATACTCATAGGCATCACCCCTCTTTCTATACTTAGCCAACCGCTATAAACTTTCTCTACTCTATATTATACCAAAAATATAAGCTGCAAGCCATTCAAACTAGCAGTTTTTCTATTCTTCAGGGGGAATAATAAAGATAAAATACTTAAGTTATGAGTTGACGACGTCATTTCGTTATGTTATAATATGTATATAGAGAAAAACGGATAGAGGAGAATAAAATGAATATCAAAAATGAAATTATTGAGTTGGATAATGGAGCAGGAGATGTTATCAGTATCACTCCTAATGAATTAGCAATGTTTAATGAAAAGGTGATTGTATATCAAGCAGGGGAAGGACACCTCACTAGCAATATCGATGAAGCCTTGGATTTAATTAATAAAGATATGTCTGAAGCAGACGATATTTATAGTGAATTTGGAGAAGAAATTTATAACAAATTCTTTGAAAAGACACTTGATGAAACTGAAAAAGAATTAGTTAGAGAATATTATGATGAAATATATGGAATGGAAGTAGCATCAGTTATAGATTTGCTTAAAGAAGCAACTGAAGAATAGTATATATAGAAAAAAAGCGGTTCTGTTGCAAAGTTTTAAATCTACTATCAAATAAGGTAGAATAATAGAAAAAGATAGCAGGAGGAATGACGATGAATCATTTTAAAGGAAAGCAATTTCAGCAGGATGTGATTATTGTAGCCGTGGGCTACTATCTTCGTTATAACCTTAGCTATCGTGAAGTTCAAGAAATCTTATATGATCGTGGCATTAACGTTTCTCATACGACGATTTATCGTTGGGTGCAAGAATATGGCAAACTACTCTATCAAATTTGGAAAAAGAAAAATAAAAAATCCTTTTATTCATGGAAAATGGATGAAACGTACATCAAAATTAAAGGAAAATGGCATTATTTGTATCGAGCCATCGATGCAGATGGTTTAACCTTGGATATTTGGTTACGTAAAAAACGGGACACACAAGCAGCCTATGCTTTTCTTAAGCGGTTAGTGAAGCAGTTTGATGAACCGAAGGTTGTAGTCACAGATAAAGCCCCCTCTATTACAAGTGCCTTTAAGAAACTAAAAGAATACGGCTTTTATCAAGGGACAGAACATCGTACCATTAAATACCTGAATAATTTGATTGAACAAGACCATCGTCCAGTAAAGAGACGCAATAAATTCTATCGAAGTTTACGCACTGCCTCTACCACGATTAAAGGTATGGAAGCCATCCGAGGATTATATAAGAAAACCCGAAAAGAAGGCACTCTCTTCGGGTTTTCGGTCTGTACTGAAATCAAGGTATTATTGGGAATCCCAGCTTAAATCATAGATACCGTAAGGGATTTTATTCTTTATTTAAAACTTTGCAACAGAACCATTATCGTTACCATTTTCTTCTTCCTCCTGCTCTTCTATAAACTTCTTCTGCGCTTCAGATAACTCTCCTGTCGCAAAAGCCCCCCACTTCATCATTCCTCGGTCATGATAAGTTCTGATGGCTTCATATTCACTGTATGATCGGTCTACTGTCATATGCTTTCACCTCTTGCTGCAGCGTGTCCGCCTATCATTTTATGTCTCTCTAGTACTCTTGAGCCTGAAGCTAATGCACTTGCTTTTTGTATAGCAGTAAAGTCAAATTTCTCTCTGATCTCATCTACAGCTCTCTGCAGTGCTTCTTGTTTGCTCACTTCTTTATCATCTTCAAGCATGGTTTCAAAGAGTGTGAGTTGCCTTATATTCTCATCTGATAAGTTAAAGCCCCCTATCCCAATTTCTCGTACCGGTTCGCCCTGGTACTTTGAAGAGAATATTCTTAAGGCTTCATTTTGAATCACCAACGTGCTTTGTGTGGGGTCAATTATACAGGACACTTTAATTGATGGCGCATTGCTTTGATAAGAGTGTCTGACCCATAAAGAAAGTCCTCCTGCCAACTTCTTTCCCTTACGTAATCGAATGGCCAAGTGTTCTGCCATTTCCTTTATCACAAGCACGATCTCTTCTCTTCTTTCATAATCTCTAGGTAAAATCTGACTGTTACTGTAACTCTCAGATTTTTTTATGTGCCTGTCACGTACATTGGTTTCATCGATGCCGTTGGCATGAAAGAATTGCTGCAGTCCAACCACTCCCATTTTTCTTTTGATAAGTTGAGGGTTGGCGTTTGCTAGGTCTTTTATTGAATGAATTCCAAGCTTATTCAATGTCCGCTCTGTGGCCTTTCCTATCCCCCAAAAATCAGTCATATTAGGTATAGACCATATCTTTTCAGGCACATCTTCATAACGGATAAGGGCTCGCATATTCTTGTTGTGTTTCGCATAGTTGTCCATTGCAATCTTTGCCAACAATGGATTGTCACCCATCCCTACTGTAATATATAAGCCAGTACGTGCAAGAACTTCCCTCTGCAGCTTTTGAGCAAGTCTATCCATTTGCACATACTTATCTTTTATATCCGGGTAGAAAAGGTTCAGAGACTCTGTAACATCCATGAAGGATTCATCAATAGAATAAGAATGAATTTCCTCAAAGGAAGTGTAGCCTGACAGTATCTTTTGCATACGTATATTTTCTTCAATGTACAAGGCCATTTGAGGGGGAACAATATAGGTACGTTTCGCCCAACTCTCTATAAAAGCCACGTATTCGAGTGTTGGTTCTGTACGTTGTCCATGAATATCTGTATGCTTTTCATACCACTTTTGATAGTTAAACTTTCTTGACTCAATTAAAAAAGGCAAATCACGTGCTCGACTCACATTTGATTTACCGAATACTTCTTTAAATTTAGGACTTGATGCCAGGATAAGTCCGTATGAATTATCTGACCTACTCATAACACATAAAGAAGTTGTTAAGGGGTGTAACTTCCTTTGAACACATTCAATGGATGCATAGTTTGATTTGACATCTTCAAAGAAGATAGCCCTACGTGGCTCTTTATCATAATCAATCCTCATCTTTATCTACTCTACATCTGTGTGATTTTCCCTCCATAGAGGTCAGCTAAATAACTTGCGACTTCCTCTATCCAAGTCATGGCAAAGCTACTACTCCAAATAGGAACTGACAGATCGTCCTCTCTATTTTTATCTTTTTTGAAATTTAAATATTGTCCTTCTTCATTTATAACTGCAAATTTAATAGCGATTCCTCCTATCTGTCTTTTAATATTATTTATACGTTACTTCAGTATCTTCGTAAAAGAGTTTCATGAGGTTCTCTCCATCGTCTATCATCATTTTTACCTTTTGATTAAACTGTTCTTTAAAAAGGGGATGGACTTCCAGGAATTTCAGCATTGCTTCATGCGTTCTAGAAGTCAATGGAATTCCTTTTCTCGGCATTACTTTTTGCATTCTATAAAAGAGGTCTATATCAAGTATAAATTGAGCAATTGATATATCTCTAATAATCGGAGTAATTTGGTCGATTACTGTACGTTCACTTGATGATATTCGAAAATTTACTTTTCCTCTGCCTATAGTATAGAATAAGCCTGTGCTATCTGCTTTTTGAAATCGGTAGTAACCCTTCGATTCTTTCTCAATGAGTTTTAAAAGCAAAATTAATAGCCCTTTTGCATTCTGAAATTGTTTATCGCTTGAACATTTATTTTCCATTATCGATTTCCTCCACTCAAACTCTTTATTGAATATATCAATATTATATATCTATTTTTTATATTTTACAAGGAATAATATTGATAAGTTCAATATTATTTAATGTTGACCGAACACATAAGTATGTACACATACACACTTCTATATAAACACAAACATATAATGAACTATATTTTATGTTTAAACAAATATAAAAAACCACATACACTTATGTGTATGTGGTTAAACGTATAAATATATTGTTATACTTAAATATTTAAACTTGTTATTATATACATATAAATCAAGAACGCATGATTATATTTATACACAGTTAAGAGTATGTGTATGTGTGTATGTGATTACTCATTATACTCATCTATATATTTTTTGAAAATACGATTAGCTATTTCATTACGACTTTTTTTCTCTTTTTTTGCAATATCATCCAATCCTTTTAGAATTGATGGATAAACTAAAAGTTGAACTCTCTCACTTTTTGTCTCTGCTGCAGTTTGAGTTTCTGCTAATTTTCTTTCAAGTTCTTGAATTTTCTTCTCATAATCAATGTTATTTGTATCTTCTTTAGTCACAGTGCTATTTTCTTTTTTCTCTTCAAAATCACCTAAAAAAGCTAGAGCAGGATTATTAGTCGTAGTTTTTCCAAAATTCTTTTTTGTTGCCATTGTTATTATCCTTCCAAATATTCTTCAATAAATTTTCTAATATCATTCGTTACATTAGCATTGGGAGCATACTCAAATATACTTTTTTTCATAGCTTGAGCTTCAGCAAGTGCTACTGCATTTCTAATAGATTGGTTAAATATCTTTGTATCAAAAATACTAGTAAGTTCATCTAATTGTTCTCTAATTCCTTTACTCAGCAGCAAACGACTATCATAAAAACCAAGAAGAAAACCTGCAATTTTTAAATTCTTATTTGTATATTTCTGAACTGGTTTGATACTATTCGATAGTAAGCCAATTCCGTTTAAGCTATATGAATCAGCTTTAACAGGGATAATACAATCGTCTGAAGCAGTTAAAGCATTCATAATTATTGTAGGAGAAGCAGGAGGAGTATCCAAAATTATAAAATCATACTGATCTTCGATTTCCTTTAAAGCTTCAGCAAGACGATAAGGTTGGTCTGGTTTTCCTTGTAGTTCAAAGTCAATTTGCATCATGTCTGGAACTGAAGGTATAAAATCAATATTACCAACACTATAAATTGTATCTTTAATATTTTTCTTTTGCATAAATACATCATAAATACTATTTTCAATATTTAAGATACCGTCTGGCATAAGAGTATAAGTAGTGTTTTGTTGTTGGTCTAAATCTATTAATAATACTCTATAGCCTAACTCCGCAAGACCAGAAGCAGTAAATTGAGAGTCTGTACTTTTGGCAACCCCCCCTTTAAAATTTACAAATGATGTTGTTCTTGCCATTCTTTTCTCCTTTTATATTGTATATATATAATTATACACATAGTTATATGTGTTGTCAAGTGATGTGTATATTAATTTACACATATATCTTTACACACATATAACTATGTGTGTAAGCATATAAAAACTCCCTGTAATACAAAGGAGTTCCAAAATTTTTATATTCTTAAATAACTAAGAAGAAGTAGTTGAAGTTTTTTTAAGTTACCACTTTCCATTCCAAGGACCATCCATAGGGATTGTAGGTATCTCTGGTATTTTTAAATCCTGAATAATTTGATATTGCTCTTTAAAATAACTTAAATAAGCCCTGTATTCAGAGTATCTATTACCAAAAAGAACCGAAGGTTTTAAATTACTCAATACTTCTGTATTATCACGCCATTCAAAAGCTTTCATTTCTTCAACTTGCATAAGTTCTTCTACAGGTACACCATTCTCAAGAAGAGCTAGGATGGGCTTAATTAGGTTTCTGTCTTCAACATCAAAACATATACTTTCAGAATTTTTAGGTACAAGCTGATATATATTTTTTTCTGAGTTATATTCAAAACGTATGCTATGCAAATAATTTAAGTAACTTAAAACCATTCTTGCATCCTCAACAAAAGGACTTTTCTTCCCTTTAGGCGTACTTTTAACTGCTGAGCTAAGTTTACTTTTGTTGGCTAAGTCTGCGTTAAACGGTGTAAAAGTGAATTCAATTGAATGAATTTTTCTTCCAGAGAAATAATAAATATAATCAAGATTTTTTATAATTTGTTCTCCATCAGGAGTAGTTAATTCTTGAATTTCTTTAATTGCTTTATCTAAATATTTTTTTCGGTTTTTTCTTAAGTCAAATAACTCATTTTGATCACGATGAACCTCCTCTTCGGTCTTTAATATTTTGAGTACTTTCTTATCAAAATCATCAATTCGCATTTTAGTACCTTTAGGGAAACTTCTAAATTCACTAATATAGCGGTAAATTCTCTTAGAGTATTTTGATGGGAGGTTGTTATTGATTTCTCTATCATACTGAAGATGCTTAACTCTACTCCAGTCCTTAGAATTAATTAAATCATAAACATGAAGTGGTTCATCAATAATATTCCCTTGTGCATCAATCTGTTGAGGGCTTATCTCTGCATTTGATATTGTTAACTTGACTTCTCTCTTTGAACCATCAAAATCAATTACACTAAAAATATTTATAGTTTTCCAAGATTTAGGAGTACCATCATCATTAGTTTCTCGTACCTGGTAATAAGCGAAGTTTTTCAAAGCATCATGAAGGTGATACATAGCTTCTTGAAGTTTTTTTCCGTTATATAAGCTTCTCTTACCACTCTTCCTCTTAAACCATAATCCTCCCAATTCTGCTAATTCTTGGTATGTAAAGGTTACTGGTTCACCTTCCTTATACCTATCTCGAAGTTCTCCTAAGATAGCAAAAGTCATATTTTCACTGGTTGCGTTAATATCTTCAGTTGAAAACATTTCTGGTAGCTGACGGCTATATTTTATTTCTTGTCTAAATTTCTTATTTTCTTCTAGTTCGTCTAGTAAATCCATATTATTAGTTAGGCTCTCCTCTAAATCAAATAAAAACATACAGGCAATTCGCATTTAAAGTGTACCTGTAGGACCCCTTTTCATATTAATCGTAAAAAAAGTGCATTTTTTAGTGCATTATATAGATAAAAGTAAAAAAAATAGTTATTTCTAAATAAAATTTTCTCTAAAATACAACTTTTTTACGATTTAAAAGTTATTTTTTTCTAATATACACTTTTTTTACGGAGTTGTCTAGAAAAAAGTGCAACTTTTTTACGATTTAAAATACTTTTTGGGGCAAATACACTTTTTTTACGTTTGAATACAACTTTTTTACGGCATAAGCAACTTTTTTACGGACAAGTACAACTTTTTTACGACTAGGGTACAACTTTTTTACTCCCGTATGCAACTTTTTTACGACTAGGATACAACTTTTTTACTCTTGTATGCAACTTTTTTACGACTGTATACAACCTTTTTACGACTGTATGCAACTTTTTTACGATTAAAACCCTTATAAATCGCATGGTTGAGCCTTAAAAATCGCCCTTAACTGTAACTGTAACTGTAACTTATATAATATAACTATAACTTATTATTCTTAATTGGAGTAACTGATATATTTCTCAAAAAAAAGTTAAAAGGAGCTTTTGCTCCATTTTTTTATTTTTCTATTGGTGTAAAATGATCCACAACTTTTCCAATAATTCTAGGACTATCACTTAATGGAATATATTTATCGGGAAATAGTAAATTACCATAATCATCAGCTGAATCATTTAAAGAATGTAGCACTAGATAATCGTCAATTACTCTAACTGATTTTATATATGCTTGACCCCGTTCTACATCATCAACTGCGCATATTTGACCAGGGAAATCATAACAAGTTTGATATTTGATTAGTGCAACTTCTCCATAATGAAAATCGGGTTCCATTGAGTCCCCTTTTATCCAGATAGCACGATCATAATCTACTTCTTTATCCCAATAAACAATTTGTTTGCTATCAAGAGAAGTATAGCCCTCTCCATTACCTGCAGATAAAGCATTTTCCTCTTCCACCTCATAAGGAATTAAAGGGGTATTAATTTGAATAATTTTTCTTTCTTCATTTTGTTCTTGTAGCTTGCTTTTAGCAAAATTCAAAGTTTCTAATTGTCTTGGTTCAGACAACTTTTCCATAATTTCAACTATCTCAGAAGAGGAACGAATGTCTGTTTCTCCAAGAAGATAGCTTACAGTAACATTAAAGATTGAAGCTAACATTTCTAGTTTTGCAGCTCTAGGCTTGCCTTCCCCAGTCTCATACTTTCTATATGCGCCTTGTGAAGATAAATTTATTTTTTCAGCTAATTCTTTTTGAGTATATCCAAACTCTAATCGAAGTTTCTTCAGTCTTTCAGAGAATTCCATTATTTAAATCCCTCCTTTCTTTATTTACCTCTTGACAAATAACTCTTTAAGAGTTATTATATATTTACAGGTAAATAAAGAGACTATCTTTTGAAAAGTATAGAAAAAATACCTCAGTCCACACTCGACGAATGTCTGAGTAAACTAAGGTATGTCTCTTAATTTCTCACTTGATACGTTGAAAAACTATTTAAGCAGAAAACCTAAAAATAATCATCGTATAATAGTGCCTGATGCACCCTATCAAATGAAATAATAAGCAATGTAAGATATTGCCATTATAACATTTCTACAAGGGGAAAGCAAAGGCTTTATTTAGCATGGAGTTTTTCCTAATTCCATGTGGGCGTTAGTGTTTAACGCTCTTTTTTGCGGATCTAGGTGTGTAAATTCCTGAGGTGAATAGAGAATTTACATAGTAAAGATTCAAATCCTTTTATCCGCTTTTTGTGGCTTTTGTCTCCGTGGGCAAGCAGTCACATTTTCTGCCTTGTATAATAGTGGTTATATCTCTCCACGAAAACCCTTTTGAAGAGAGAGTGGGTTCAACTCCTGCCAAGGCAATTAAAATCCAATATTCATTTTATAAAGCATTCTGAGCTTTATAGAAATTGTTTAATTCAAAAGGGGGAATTGAGGATGAATATAAAATCAAAAGATTTTGTTATAATGCCAAGGCATTTGAGAAAATTTAATGGTTCAACAATTGAAATGTTTGGAGACCAAAAAGGACAATTAGTCTATCCTTATGTAATGGTTTCTCGAAATGGGAAAAAATACCCAATTTCAATTGAAAACAGGAAAAATTTTAAGCTCATTCATAAAGTCTACAAAGATAGAAAAGTAGTTGCTGAAAGAGTGCATCGTAAATCTGATTTGCGTTCGACAGGAAAAGGATAGGAAATAAAAATATGGGATTAGACATCACAGCATATAGAAATATCAAAGAAGTTCCTGAGAATGAAGTTAATCGTGACGAATTTGGAGACGTGGATTATAGTAACGTTCAAGTGGTCGTTTATAAAAATATTTTAGATTCACAAAACATTCACTTTCCTCATCGAGCAGATGAATTAAAAGGTGGGGAATATTTCACAAATGATTGGCGAATAGACAGTATATCTGCATCACGAAGTTATGGTACTTACAATAAGTGGAGAGATGAGTTGTATAAAATAAGTGAAGATTTCTATGACCTTTGGGAATTTCCAGACAACGAAGGTTATTTTGGAGCAACAGAATCGGAAAAATTATTTCAAGCATTTAAGAAACACTACGAGGAAGGAAAAAAGTCTGATTTATATTGTTTCTTTTTAGAAGCCTTTGATTTCGCAAGGCAGAATGGAATAGTTGTATTTCATTAACATTTAGAAAAGAGTAAATTAAAATGATATTCGGTTTAACACCAAAAACATTTTTAACCATTTTTGTTATGTTCCTGCTCGGATGCTTCTTAATCGCAGAGATAATTTGGTTGAATGGACAGAGACAACTGGATAAAGTTTATAAAAAATCTGGACTTAAAAGACCTCTTTATAGTTTTGATGTTTTACTAATAATCATTCTTATTATTTTACAATTCTTCGTTTTATATCTTTATTTAAGCACTAGATCGACATTACCCTAAACATTGATTAATATATTTTAGAGAAGTAGGTTACCTTCTGCAAAGAAGTAGAGGTTCGATTCCTCATTTCTCAATATACCCTCTGCGTGAAAGCTGAAGCACAAGACTGTTGAAGCGTATGGTAACTGTCCTTTACAATTGAATACATGGGCTGGATGTAAGAAATCCAGTTTTCGGATTGGGTAGACTTCTTGAGTGGAGAGTAAAATGCCTGTCCGCCCCTCTATCAGCGTAGCTACTAAAGGGAGTGTTTTATAGTCTGGAACGTGAGGACTTGTCCTGTAAAACACATCATTTACACTATGGGTGGCTCATTACCCTAAAATGAGAAGAGAACAGAGAAAAAGGGAAGTTAAAAACTTATGTGAGACCCTTTCGACTGAGGTAAGATAAACTTTACCAAGACTGTCTACCGTAAATGATGGGGAATGGAACCACCTGCCTGCAAGGTATGGGTATGCTACAATAAAGGTCGGCGACGCTGTAAAAGTACCTTTGAGTTTGGGGTCAACTAAATACCCTGCGACTAATTTTATTAACGTCCGATGGACGACCAAAAATATAATGAAAAGATAATTGATAATTTATGACTATAAAATTTGAAAAATAGTCTAAGTAAAAAGGGGATAAATTAATTGGGACATCAAAAATAGAATAGACTTATGTAGGGAAAAATGGATCACATAGTGTGGTCTTTTTTTTATAAATAATATTAGGAAAAGAAATAATGACAAAAAAAATTGATAAGCAAAACAAACAAAAAATGAACGGTTTAATTGATATAAAAAAACACTTTGCAACAAGCAATTGTCCGATATATGATGTGGTACTTTACAGCAATTTTAAGGATTATCCGTATGTAGGTGTACTTTACTCAAAAATTAAATACCATGATGTCATGCTGCTACTAGAACAAGGTAATTTTAAACCAACCCCTTTAAGTGAGGTGTTATTCTATAAAAGATTTCAAGAAGGATAGATATCTCAAAACGTATAGAGAGGTTAATTATGATATTAGAACACCTGATGAGTAAGATTAAATACTTTGTTGTATGTCCACTATTTATGTGTGATGTAGAAGAAATGGACTTTGAAATTTAAGGAGCAGCGTATCAATGGAAGATGAATTGATAAGTCTAAAAAGAACGTTGCGTAGAAAGAAGATAGAAAAATTTAAACTCCAAGCGAAAGTCCAAAATTATTATAAGCATCTTGTAAAAGAAGAAAATTATAATCAGACTTCTAGCTTGTGGAAGTTCTTACTTTTTAAGCCGAGGCCTGTACCGATACCATTTTCGGAACTAGAACAATTAGAAGTGCTTCACGATCAAATACGGATAATAAAATTTAAAATTAAAGATTTAGAGAGAGAAAAAAATAAAAAGTAGCATAAAGAGTTGACGACGTCGTTTCTTTATGCTAATATATAACTGTAGGAGGGAGATGTCATTTGGGTATATTAATTATAATAGGCGATGTCATCTTAATGCTTACTTCTAATCTTGTATTTTTTGAAGCAATTAACTTTGCTAACATAACTCATAAGCAAAACATTATCTTAAAATTTTTTATGGCGGTTCTTTCACTGCTGTATAATATGACTTTGCTAATTTTTGTTTAAGAAAAAAGAATGAGGTGTACTATGAACAGAAAGAGTGGTGTAGATGTTGGTGGTGTGACCGTTTTAGTTTTATGGTTGAGTACGTTTCTTTTTGGAGGGATACTGTTTTTACTCTATTGGTTAGGCAAGGGTATATTTAATGTCTTAGCTTGGGTGTTTATGTTCCCTGGAACAAAATATTCAGGAGATGTGCCAAAACGCTCGCAGGTTGTTTATGAAACAATCGAAGAAGAAGTTGACGAACCTCAAAATGTTCAGGAGGAAAACAAAACACGTTTATCTCCTCAAGAAGTCGCCTATATTCTCGGTCAAGTCACAAAAGGATACAACGATCCGAACAAAATTGATAAAAACGTGAAAGCAATCCTAAAAGAAGGAGAAAATAAATGAATGTTGAAAAAAACGAAGTATTAAGAGTTCTAATTGAAAATAAATCAAAAAAATTTGCTTTAAGATTTTACTCAGCCCAAGCCGTACATGGGGAACAATTTGAAGATTTAGTTACTTTTGAGACAATAATCCCAAGAGGAACAATGGTGGCTACCTACACACATCTTCCAGAAATAAAAATGCCGGTTGATAAAATCATTCGGGAAGAATGGGAAAATATTGCCTATATCAAAATGGAAGACGAAGTAATTTGTGAAAGAAGCCAATATGGCGCTCAAATGAGCCGTATAAGCCCTAAAGCGTTTGAACAACCCCAATATGAGGAAGCAGTAGAAAAGGAGCTTACAGCGCAAGCTAGAGGGCGAGAAATTGTTCTCTCAGAAGATACAGAGGCAATGGCAAGCTCTATCATGAAAGGCTATGCAAAATATTATAAAGACTATCGCAAAGAAGTTGAGGAAGAAAGAGGTCATGTATGAATAATAAAGATATTAAATTACCTGAAAAAATAACACAAGCTATTGAAAAAATTGTTACAGCAAGTTATCCTACTCCTCCTTTTGAAATCATATATTCAATTGAGTTGAATACCAGAGTAGAAGGATTTCCAGAACATCTTGCAGATTGTTCTGAGGAATTAGCAGAAATTAATAAATTTCGTACGCCTCATTTTCCAGAACTAGTAGATGAACAAGCTCTGCTAGAGGTTCTAAAGGAGATGCAGATACGAGAAAAATTGATTTTTGAAGCTGTAGATCAATCAGTATCGACTAAATTGAAAAGCGATGAGGCTTTAGAACAAATGTCTAAAGTAATATTAGAAATGAATCAATCATAATAGTTGGTATTGTCTACAAAATGATATTTATCTCAGTCGTTCTATCTCCTCTTTTAATATGATAAAATTGAATCGAGGATAAAACTATGCCAAGAAAATCAAAGTATGAATCACATATCGCACCTTATCTTGAGGAAATAAAAGACTGGCGTGCAGAACGCTTATCCATTGCATCGATTGCAAAGAAGTTGTCTATTGGACTCGAAACTTTAAATAGAGCAAGAGCTATACATCCTGAGCTTGAAGAAGCGCTTAAAGCTCCTGAATTATCGGAAAAAGAATTATTTGAGCGAGGAAGAAAAGAACGCTTAAATCGGGCAAAGTACTATAATTCAACGTTGTCGTTTATTCGAAATCATGCGACAGAAGAAGAGCGGTATAAAATACTTGAACTTATACTTCAAAAGACGGTTAAGGATGAGGAAAGAGAAGCTGTTCAGCAACTCATAAATAGCTCGTTCAACAATAAAAAAAACTTCGAGAGTAAAGTTGAGTTTTGTGAAAAAAATAACTAAATATAAAATTTATGAAGTTAGTTATGATAAAATAAATTGAAATAGTTTTTAGGAAGGGAGTTATTCGTGTATTCAAGGAGATTAACTCAGAAAATAGAAGTAGAAGATGATAATGAAAATAGAGGTATATTAAAATATTTTAGTATTTTTATGGGAAGTCTAGGTTTGTTAGCGTTGTTAAGCATTTTACTTATTCAATTCTTTCTAACTTTTGATCCATCCACTCCTACAATATTTACAAAAAATAACCCAATAGTTATTCTAATAACAGGTTTAATTTTTACTGGAGTTCAGTTTTTACTTTATAAAATAATAAATATTTTAAAAATACCAACAAAAAAGTTACATCAGTACCTATTAGGTTTCACTTTATTTATTGGTATTCTAGTGACTGTAATTTTTGCATCTCCTCCTTATTCTGATGTTTGGAGTGTCATTAATGGCTTTTCAATCGATAATTGGATAACAGTACCTTACACTAATTATTATCCTAATAATATGGGTTTAGCATTGTTGTATCAGTTTATATTTAAAGTTTTAGGAAGACAAGCATGGACTATTATGTATGGAGTAAATATTGCTTCTGTAATTGGGATGTTCTATGTTATACCTAAGCTGACATTAAAGTTAGGCGATGAGAAGTCTGAAAGGATCTGCATACAATTTCTTTTCTTTGCTCTTCCATTCTCATTTATGACTACTTATCTTTATAATGATTTAATCAGTTTATTCCTTGCACTACAGTCTACTTACTTTCTTATTGAGTTTATGAAATCTGAAAAAATTAAAAACGGTAAGATAATTTTATCAGGGATTCTTTTAGGTTTAGCTTATATTTTAAAAACTAATTCAATTATTTTTGCAATTGGAATATTCATATATATCGTTTTATATATTATTAAAAATAGAAAAATCACGTATAAATCGTTTTTATCTTTCCTACCTATTATAATTTTGGTTTTTATGAAAATTTTCTTTCAGCTTTCAATACCATCTTTAGTCACAGATTATAGAAAAGAAGAGGCCCAGCCTGCTATTTCTTGGATTGCAATGGCAATTGCAGATGAACATTCTATGAAGGGATATAAATTTAAAAAACCAGGAATGTTCAATGATTTTGAAAGCTGGACTTTTGCAGAATATAAAAAGGATAATAAAAACTCTACAAAACATGATTTTATAAAAGATAAAGATTCTCGAAAAAATATTTATTCAAATTTTATAAAGGCAAGAATATTGGATATGGGGAAACATCCTAAAGAAGCATTAAAATTTTATGCTCAAAAAGAAGTTGCTTCTTGGGGAGATGCTTCATTTGGGAGTGAGAAGCTTTTAAAGGAGAGTTACGATAACCAAAAGGACATTTATAATTCTTTACCTTTTGAAAATATTGCTAAAATTCAAGGTATCCAGTCTACATCAGCTAAACAATATATTAATAACAGAGAAAAATTTCAGAGTTCAGCTGCAATTAAGAGTATAGATAATAAATTCTTCTTAAAATCTATAGAGAGACCATTTATAATACTAATATTCATGGGTGCTATGATCTATATTGTGAAAAAATTTAAGAACTTTTCATTGGAGGACTTGCTCCTTCTTACGATTTTTATAGGTGGATTTATGTTCCATGAATTTATTTGGGAAACTCAACCTCGATATCTACTAGCGTATTTTACTCTATTAATTCCATTTTCTGCTATTGGAATTAATCAGTTGCTATCTATTAAAAAAAGGACAAGCTAATATGCTCGTCTTTTTTTACTTTACGCAAAAGACTACTACAGCATTGTCCGAAATGACACTAAACTATGTAGAATATAAAGCCAAGATTATTAGAAAAAGAAAGGAGTAACACAAAGAATTATTACTTAAAAGGCAATCTTTATTGCCTTTTTTATTTTGAATTAAAGGAGAAATACTATTAATGCAAGATTTTAAAAATCGACTAGAAAATGCACTAGGTGAAGCAAAATGTGGTCACTTTAAAATGTGGAAGTCAGGGAAAATTTGGCTTTTTGGAGGAGTAACGTTAATCGCTGTTTCTGGGGCGACTTTCATTTCTTCAAATTTTAACGATGTACAACAAGTAGTTCATGCTGATACTATTATTCAACAAAAGGCAGGACAAACAGATCATGTACCATTTACAAATAATGATATTCCTGTTTCCGCCAGTATTAAGACTAAAGCATCGGTTTCAGCTTCTTATGGCTTTGTAAAATGGACTAAAGATACTAAACTGACACCTCTATCTCAACAAAATGTTATTCCAAAATCAGATATTGATGCAACATGGATGAGCTGGATGGGATCTGATCATACAATTTATGAAATGAGAAAAGGCGACAAGTTTTTACTTTCAAACGTTTCTAAAAATGATGATGGTGAGTTAGTTTCCGTAATTGTAACTGTTAAGGATTTAGGGCCATCAGTGAATCCACTGACGTCAATTGACAAGGTAAGCAATCGACCGACAGTTATTATTGAAGATGGTGGTGTAACAACAGTTACTGCAAAAAATGGTAAAACTTTAACATCAGATCATCCTCTTCACATATTTTATTCTTCAACACCAGCTCCAATACTTGAATATCAGTATGTAAAGGCGAATGACAATAGTAAAATTGCAGATATTACTGCTCAAACTACGTTCTTTGATATTGATGCTGCTCAGGCAATGAAAACAGATTTGCTGCCTAAGAATGCCTCTGATTTATATTTGCCAAAGACAACTGATGGAAATCAATCTTTGACATATAATGCCTCAAAACAGATGCTGTATGCTAACTATACTGATAACGTGGAAAATATTGGTGATGGTTCAGGATTTACTGGTCCAACAGGTAAAAAAATTGACAATTTTGGAGCAGGGTATGCCCAATCTACAAGTTATTGGACAGGAAATCATTTTACTATGCAATTTATTAATAATGCATCATTAGTTGATTCTAGTTTGAATAATGTTGTACCTTCACTTGATAAATTAATTGGTAAAAATAAAACTTACCAACAATTTTGGACTAGCAATCCTACTACACGTGCTACTTTCCGACATGAGTTGTTCGGACAAACAACATCAAATATGTTCCCGCCGCAAGCACCTGCAGCACCTCAACCACCTGCTGATCCAAAACTTCCAGTAGCCCCAACTGCCCCAAGCCCTGGGAAATATGAAGTTCCAGTTCCTAAACTACCTGCTCCTCCGACTTTAGATTCCGTTAAAAATAACATAGACCCTGTTAAAACAGTTACGGATGAAAATGGTAAAGATGTTAATGGTCAATCGCTAAGCACCGATAAAAAATTCAATTACACCATTACCCAAGGTATTGAGGGGAAAGGAAATGAATTTACAAATTATGTTGCTTATCAAAAAGCTGTGACTAAATGGAAATCAGACTGTGAAAAATTAATTGCTGATTATCAAGCTGCAGTAAAAGATAAACAAGGGCAGTGGGATACGGACAATCAAAAAGTCCAAGAGTATCTTGATGCATACAAAGAATATGCTTCAAACTATGATAGCGTTGTAAATAAATATAATGATGATTATGCTTTATTTGCTAAAAAGTATGCTAATTATAAGACACTTTGGGCAGATTATGATAAGGCTTATCAAGAATATAAAAAATCTGGTGGAACAGAAAAAGAAATTGAACTTGTTTCTCAAGCAAAAAAAGCAGATATACCAGGGAAAACTCCCCAAACAGACATTACAATGCCTGACCGTCCAGTTGCTTCTAAGATTGTAATGCCTGATGTTCCAAGCACAAATGCTGATGATTATATCTACACCAAGGCTGCCATTAAAGACTCTATTGATCTCTCAAAAGTGGTTCTTCCTGAAGGCACTTCAACCATGAAAGTTGTCGATAAAGACGGTAAAGAAATTAAAGCCACAATCACACGTGAGGATAAGGACGGTAAAGCCAATCTTGTCGCCACACTGGACACCTCTTACGTACAATCGGATGGCTTCTACAATAATAGCTTCAGCTTAATTATTGGGGATGTCCTATTCAATATTGAGGATCAATCCAAACAAGACAGTGAAATGAAAGCCACAAACGTTGCCACTTCAGAAGTACCCACCCCTGATGATGAAGACCCTAAAGATACAAATGAAGTTGATGTTGACCCTGAGTATAGCGATCCAAGTATTGTGAAAGAACAGTCTTTTGACGGTAAGAACTGGACAAAAGACCCTCTTAACCTTCCTGAACATGATAAGTCATGGCAAGAACGTATCACACACCAGTTGTCCAACCATGCTGATTATCAAACTATCACGCTTAAAGACAAGTGGGAAACGGTTAAACGCTTTGAGAGCATGAAAGTAACCAATTTTGAGGGTAAAGAAGTTGAAGGCACAACAGAATTCTTAAATGCTGCAGGTAAAGATGTTTCAAAAGAGTTTAAAGCTGGAACATTACAGAAAGACGGCAAAAAAGAACAAGTGACTATTCTTTTCCACGTGAAAAACCCTGAGCAGTTTACACGTGCGCAAGGTGACGAGCTTAAACTATATATGACGTTCACAGGCGTAACGACTAAAGGTGCTTCTGGTCAAGAAGAAGTGAATTACCTCGATAAGGACGACTCTATCAAGCTCCCTGATACAGCAAGTACCGAATGGACAGACAAGACCCCTGAAGATGGCGATAAGGGGAAAGGGAGTCAAACTTCAAACACAGTCATTGATGTGCTGCCAAAACTTGACCCTAACTTGCGAAAATTTGTTGTAACGAAAAAAGACGGCAAACATGAAACAGCTTTAGATTCTAAAAGTAAGTATAAGCCAGATTACCTGAAAGATACAATTACAACAGAGGGCGACACTCTGGTTGCTCAAAAAGAGATTAAGAATGGGGAACAAGTCACTTGGGCTATTGTAGGTACTCCTGGTAACCAAGGCCTTATGACACAAGTTACAGATACTCTGCCTAAAGAATTCTCATTTGATCCAACATCTAAGGATGCCTTCACTGCTTATGTTCTCAAAAATGACGGTACGCTAGGCGAAGAGATTACTGATCACTTTGATTATCAGATTAAAGGTCGTGTAGCGACTGCAACGCCTAAATCTGCGTCTGATTTCTTCTTTGTAGGAAGCTCTACAGATTCACGTTATGTCATTTTGGTCAATACGATTGCGAATGAAAATATTTCGGATGGTACAGAATTTGTTAACCATGCCAACCAAACGACAGTGAACCCAAATAACCCTGACCACCCTAAAGACAATCCTTCTGATGCTAAAGTCATTACGCCAAAACAAAAAGGAACATTGCCTTTAACAGGTTCTCAATCACGAGGAATTTTAACTGTTATCGGTTTGGTTATGATGAGTATCGCAGGGTTTGCAGTTTGGCGTGGAAAAAGCTTCAAAAAGTCTGAGGACAACGAAGGAACTTCAGACTCTACAGCTAAATAAAAATTGTGACGATGAAATATAAGGAATACAAGAAAAATGAAAAAAATTAGGACAAAGCAGCTCATGGTTGCGGCTATGCTTACATTATCTGTTTTAGCAACTCCCATTAAAGGTGTGTTTGCGGCCGATAATATTAGCGATAAAACCGCAAATGTGACGATAAATAAACGTGTTTGGACGGATCAAACACCCCCTATCAAGCAAAATACAGGGGAAGAAATGACTGACTTTGGTGGAGAGCCACTGAACGGTGCTGAATTTACCGCCTATGATGTGACGGACAAATACTATGCCTTAGCTAAAGGAAGCGATACTAAGACGGCCTCTGAAGCTATTCAAGCCGATGCAACAACAAGTGTCCCTTCTTATGCAAAAGTTATCACTTCCCAAGTCACAAGTGGGAAAGGTCAAGCTCATTTTAATGACTTAGTGATTAAAAATGCTTCAAATCGTTACAATGTTTACTTGTTCTTAGAAACTAAAACACCTAACGATGTGACGGTCACAAAGAAATCTGCCCCAATTGTTTTGGCCCTGCCTATTTATAAAATGGATGCCAAACAAGAATTTACAGATGAACTCAACACAGATATTCAACTTTATCCTAAAAATGAAACAGCTACAGATAAAAAAGAATTTACGAATGTGGGTTCATTTGATGAAGTAAAAGGTGGCGATCAAACTTTTGCGAATGTCACCACTGGCGATATTTTAAATTACAAGTTAACCGTCAATATTCCTGCTAATATTGGGGATGCCAATGCGGTCACAAGCTTCAAAATTCATGACAAACCGTCAGTAGGTTTAGCGCTTAAAGGCAAAACAGTCAAAGTTGGAGACCTCAAAGAGGGCGATGATTATACGATTGCTTATGCAAATAGTGGCTTCACCGTCGACTTGAAGTTGACAAGCGATAAGGTAAAAGCACTAGCCGGTCAAGCATTGGTTCTTAGTTACGATATGCAATTAACTGCAGAAGTAAATCCTGATGAACTTCAGAACAATAAAGCCAGTGTTCAAATCAACAATGCACCAGAACAAGAAATTACTCCTCCAATGCCAGTAGGTACAGGTGGCTATAAATTCATTAAAAAAGATGCTCAAACTGGAAAAACACTTGCTGGTGCAGAATTTGTCATCGCAGATAAAACACAACAACACTTTGCCAAATTTGCAGCTCAAAAGAACTCCAAAGGCGAATATGTCTTTGAAGCTTGGGTAGACAGTAAAGATGCCGCAAGTCGCATGATTTCGGACGATAAAGGCTCTATGAAGGTTATCGGCTTAGTCAATGGCGATTATGTATTAAATGAAGTGAAAGCACCCTCTTCTCACTATGTGTTACTGAAAGACGGTACAATCACTTTCACAGTTGAACATGGAAAATATGGAACTTCAACTTTAGACGTCCAAAATACACCAAAAGGTCTTCTCCCTTCAACAGGTAGTAAAGGTTCAGGACTCTTCATCATCATTGGACTTGGACTCATGACTGTAGCTGCAGTTTTGTTTAAAAAGAAGAGTAAGAAAGCAGAAGAAAACTAAAAGATAAGGCGAGAGTATTCTAGTCTTATTTTTTATTTCTAAGTACATTTACAGTAAAAATAGGAAGTTCGAATGAAGAAACAAAAAAAGCAAAATAAAAAGCCTAAAAATAATAAGGGTAACTTACTTTTTAAGGGTATCATGTTGGTTCTCTTTTTGTCTGGTTTAATCACCTTTTCCTATCCGTTTTTAGCGGATGCTGTAAATGATATTCACGATCAATTGACTATTGAAAAGTATCAAAAAGATTATTCTGAGTTGAATAAGCACCAGAAAGAAGAACGTCTAAAGAAAATGCAGGAGGATAATAAAAAACTTATTGAAAATAATAAGTTAACCAATATCCCTGGCATGGGTCTTGTGAAAGATCCGTTTGATGAAGCGACCAAAGATACACAAGAGGCGAACCAACAGTATTTTAAAGCGCACATGATTGGGGCGATATTTATTCCAAAGATCAAAGTGAGTCAACCTGTCTTTGATACAACCAACAACATGCTTTTGGATAAGGGAGTGACACTGCTACAAGGGACATCTTTTCCCATTGGAGGAAAAGGGACACATTCCGTGCTTACAGGCCACAGTGGCTTACCTGATAAGAAGATATTTACTGATTTGGAGAAACTTCAAAAAGGTGATATGTTTTATATCAATGTTTCAGGGAAAAAATTGGCTTATCGTATCGAAAGCTTCAAAAAAGTTCTACCAGATAATATCGACGATTTAACGATAGAAGATAATCTTGATCAAGTCACTTTAGTCACTTGTACGCCTTATATGGTTAATACGCACCGCTTACTTGTTACAGGGGTACGTGTTCCATACAATGAGGCTGAAGCAAGAAAGGGTCAAAAGTCTATTAGAGATTATCAAACCCATCGGATGATTATATTTGGAGTTTTTGTATTTTTGATTGCATCATTTACAATTTACAAAATTTTTAGAGCTGTAATTGGTCGCTTTAAGCAACAAGGATAGTATAAATACTGCATGAGCAGTGGGTGGGAGGGTAGGATAGAAAGGAATTGATAGTGGGTATTACTCTTACTGATACTGAAGAGTTAAAAAAGAAGCTCCTTGATGAAGAATACTACGATGTAAGAAAAATATATACAGAACGAGAAATCATTGACTGGTGGACTTATGCATATTACAGTAGCTTTGATATCACATTTGGAGATAAAGAAGTTGCTCGAGTTTTAGCTGAAAATGATTGGGGAGGTGTTTGCAAAGCTACAGGGCAAAGAGCTATTTGTGTAGGAGAAACTTTGTTTTTAAGAAGAAAACAATATATTCTTCTGACTAATGATTCTCGTGAGGTTGTTGACCTTCGAATATGGGCAGAAATTGAAAATAATAATAAACGTTTCTAATTTAAATAGTAAGGAGGAGTTTAGTGGATGAACAAACTGAGGTTTGGCGAAGCCAAAAAGAATTAGGTAGAAACACTATAAGAGGGGTAAGAGAAGCTTTGCGTTTTTATCACAATTATGTTGAGAATAAAAGCCGTGAGGAACAACTTAAGAACCGCGAAGAAGATGAGAAAGCAAGAAAAGAATTTCAAGAGGAGTTCAAGAAACCAGGTGAGAAAAGCTATGATTTTATGCTTGAGTCTGGTCGTAGTATTGACTATCATGCGTTAGATGAAAATGTTGATATATCAAAACTTAAAGACTACCTCAATAATGAAAAACTTCAATATTGTGTTCGAACTTCTTCTTTGGATGGAAATAAGGAAATTGTTTACTTTACCAAAGATACCCCACGTGTCAAAGCTGCAATCGCAAAATCTTTAGAAGAAATGCTGAAGGAAAGTCCTAAAGAAAAAGTCCGCCAAGCAGCTTACAATCAAAAACAATTAGGCTTTTCTCCCACAGATGATGTTGATCCTGATACTTTTTATCGTGATAGTACAATCTATCAGGGAACAGCCGAACATCGTATTGAAATGAAAGGTTTTGATAATATCCCACGAGAAAAAATGGATATGGGACTTTCATTAGATAATGAAGTAAGTATCATTAAACTTAAAGAATTTTTGAGTGAATATGACCTCAAATCCACATTTTACGAAGAAAATGGGGCAACCAAAATGGCTTTATGGCTCAAAAAAGATGACTTAGAACAACAAAAGGCTTCTATCAAAGAAGCTTTTTTTGCACTCGGAAAAAATCCTGACCGGGTCAAACAAAATGTTCCACTTTTGAAAGAGCGATTTGAGAAAGCCAAAACTCAACATCGAAATATGGCTAATGAAAAGGCAATAGAAAAAGCTAAAAATAAAGGTAAGGAAGTTGGTAAAGAAATCAGCAAAGGTATTAAGCGTTGAAAAAAATAAGAAAATATTTGCCTATTACTATAATTTCTTTGGCTATTGGTTACTTTATAAATCGGTCGATAGATATTTTTATTAAGACACCAGGTCAATTATATATAGATAAAGTTCCTAACTTTAGAAGCACGCTTATCCCTAGCCTTAAAGCACATCCTTATGCTTTAAGTTTTGACGCCGCTCCTTTAATTGCTACGGCAATATTTTTTGGATTTATCCTACTAATAATCTCATCAAGAGATTATCGGAAGTATAGGAGAGGAGAAGAATTTGGTTCTTCAAAAGAAGGAACACTAGAAGATATTAAGCCGTTTGCGGACAAGAAGTTCAATAACAATATTATCTTAGGACAGGATGCTTTACTTAGCATTTATAACAACTATAAAGATGTAGAGCTTCAGAGGAATAAAAATGTATTTCTAGTAGGTGGTCCAGGTTCTTGGAAATCATCAAGTTACAATATCCCTAATATTGCTCAAATGAATGCTTCATACATTATCACAGACCCTAAAGGAGAGCTGAGAAATACAACAGCTAAGATGCTTGAGGATAATGGTTATGATGTAAAAGTGCTAGATCTAAAAACACTACAAAACACTGACCAATTCAATCCATTTGCGTATATTCATTCGGAAGAGATGTTGGAAGATGTCATTGAAGTAATCATTAATGCATCAAATGGAGAGCTAGAAAAACAAGGAGAACCATTCTGGGATAATTCAGAAAAGCTTCTCTTATCTGCCTTGTTCTCATATTTGTACTACTGTTACAAAGGCTACAATGGGAAACCTGGTTCAGGAGAAATGCCTTGTTTAGCGGATATTGCAGAGCTAGTACGTTACCTTGACACAGAAGATGAAGATGTAAAAAGTCCGGTAGAAATTATGTTTGATGATTTCGAAGAATACTATGGTTCAGACAACCCTGCTGTATTGACTTTCCAACTCTTTAAAAACTATAAAGGTGACACTCGTGCTTCTGTAATTTCTATGCCTTCTGCACGCTTTAGGATGTTCAACTTGAAGAGTGTAAAAAGTCTTACAAGTAGAGATACGATGGAGTTGGATAAAGTGGGATTGAAAAAGACAGCTATATTTATTGTCCTTTCTGATTTGAATGGCACATATAACTTCTTAGCGAGTCTCTTCTTTATGCTTTCTTTCCAAATTTTAGAAGATGTCGCTGACTATGAACATGGTGGACGACTTCCTCTTCCTGTTCGGATGATAATGGAAGAATTTCCAAGTATTGGAAAAATACCTAATATCTTAAAAGCTATTGCAATCTTCCGTGGCCGTGGAGTAGGCTTTGAATTTACAGCTCAGAATTTCGACCAATTGAAGAGGATTTACAAAGATACCTGGGAAGAAATTCTAGGGGCTTGTGAAACTCTTATCTACCTTAGTGGTTCTACGACAGACCTTACGGTTACAACATTTAGTAACCGCTCAGGAGATGAAACCATAGGTAAGACAAGTGAAGGTCGTTCATTTGGTGGAAACCAAAGTGGTTCAAAAAATACAGATGGAACAGGTCGAAAAGTATTTATGAAGGATGAGGTAGAGCAATTAAGGAGACTTAATGCTCTAGTAAAAATATCTGGTATGCCTGTTATTAAAGTCAAAAAATATAATGCACGTAATCATCCACGTGCTAAAGAATGGGGTAAGAAACCAGGAACAGAAAACTGGTATGAATATCATAGATATTCGACAGAACTCGAGGAGATTGAAGCAAGTGTTGCTCAAAATCCAGAAAATGAAATGTTAGTAGTCACTGAACTCAGTGCTTAAAATAAAAAAATGGAGACAGAAATCAAATGAATAAAAAACTAAAAAACGTAACTGCAAAATCAAGCTTCAGCCTTGCAACTGTTGTTGGAACACTCGGTTCTAAAGTAACAGGGTTTGCCGATGTGTCTGTAAATAAGACGGTGACATTGATGCAAAATAATGTTAGGTGGGGATTTAGTACAGCAGGGGTCATCGTTGCTTTACTCGGATTAGGTTGGTTGTTCCTTAACTGGGATGATGGACCTGCAGCCCGTCGTGCGCCTATTTTTACATTGGTAGGTGGGATTATTATTGTAGGTCTAGGCTTTGCAATTGCTGGCGCAATTACAGCCCCTCCAGGTGCGTAAAAGAAAATAGAGAAAGGAGGATAAGATGTTCTCTAGCTTTTCACAAAATTTACCTGACTATAACCCTGAAGCGTATAACTGGATACTCACTACTTCAACTAAAGTTATGCTTCCAATCGCTTTTTACATAGGGTTGTTCTTTTTTATGATGAATGTTATTAATACAGTTGTTCCTAAAGCACAGGCAGGGGAAACAATTGTACTAAAAGATGTTGCATTCAGTTTTGCTCGATGGCTTATTTCAATGGCACTTGCTTCAATGGGAGTCATGATATTTGTCTTTATCTTACAGATTTCGACAGGTGGGGTAAATCTTTTCAATCAACATGGGGGGACTGTCAATGAAAGTATTATTAATAGTCTAATACCTAAGATTGATTTTCCAAAAGATCCTCTCTCTTTCTTAGGTGAAATATTTGGTATGCTTACCAACCCAGGAGCATTACTTTCTAAAGCCGTTACAGGCCTCATTATGTATGTGTTCTGTCTGGTCGCTCAATTAATTGCGGTAACTTCTGTTTATATTATCATCTATATTCGCTTTTTCCAACTCTATCTATTAGCGTTCCTCTCACCAATTCCAATGGCAAGTATCGCGTCCAAAGAGTATGAGAGTATAGGGATTACGTACATAAAAACAGGGTTTGCCTATGCCTTTCAAACGATTGTAATTTTAGCTGTGATGAGACTCTTTAGCTTCTTTGCTAAACCTACTTTTGATGTAAGTGGTTCATTGTCCTCTATTAGTGGACTAAGTGGATGGGGGGATGCCTTAGGCAGTCTTGTGTATGCCATTGCTTATATTGTTGTAATTTGGCAAACATTGAGTATATCTAAAAAACTATTTGGAGTAGGAGTGTAGTATGGAAACAAGAATTTATAAAGATGGTTCAAAAACAGGAAAAACAACCAAGATTGTCGTTTCTCTTTTAGGGATTAGTGCAATCGTAGGTGCTTCTGCTTATGGCTTGTTAGAGTTGAATATTCCATTTTTACCCCTTCAAACTTTTACAATAGTTGCCGTATTTCTTGTTGGCTTTTTTACCTTTGGAGAAGTTAAAGGTATGCCATTGTGTCGCTTTTTTTACTTAGCTATGCGGTATTCAGTATCAGAAAATAAAAGAAAATTTGTGTTAGAAAGTGAGGAAGACGATGTCGTCCAAGTTCAAAAAGTCAAAACCAAAAAATTTAGAACAAAAAAATCAAAAAAAGAAAAATAATATCCTGTCTACTCAAAAAACTTTAGGATTTGATATTCTTGAAAAAAATGGAGTCATGAGCTTTGGAAATGACTTATATTCAAAAACTTACGACTTAGGGAGTGCCAACTATATTACGGCTTCTCATGATGAGAAGTTGAATATGTTTACAAGTTATTTTGATGCAATTAATTCCCTATCAAAAACAGAACATTTTCAATTATCAATGGATTTTGAAAAAGTTAGTAAAGAAAAGTTCTTATCCAAAAATAAGTATCCTTTAGTGGGAGCTATGGGCGATGAAATTCGAGAAGATATAAATACGCTCATTGAAGAAAAATATGACGATGGGAAGAACAACTATGCACTCTCTCGATATATTACTATTGCAACAAAAAATAAAGACCGTGCGAGAGGCATTCTAAAGCTTGATACAGCACAAGCTACTATGTCTACTGAACTTGGTAAAATAGATGTTTCATTACGTGAACTAAGCGCTCTTGAACGCTTTAACCTTTTGAATAATCATCTCAGACCAGATGCTAAAGAGTTAAAATCTTTTCCTGGAAAGAGTGAAGATGTAAAAAATTGGATTTCCCCACAAAGTATGATTTTCAAAAAGTCCTCTTCTCTCATTGATGGACGAGTTGGGAAAACATTTTTTATCCGTGAGTTTCCTTATGAATTATCAGACGAATTCCTCAAAGATGTCTGTGAAGCAGGTTTAGAGGGAACATTTACTATTCATGCTACTCCTAATACTTTTGCGGACAGTAGAAAGCGTGTCTATAATCAAAAAACTGCGGTGGGTACAGCATTGTTGCCACAACAAAAGCGAGCTTCTGCAGAAGGATATTCTCAAAATATGGTCTCCCCTGGTTTATCTGAAGCGTGGGATGATCTCTTAGAACAAGAAGATTACATGAAACGCACAAGTTCAAAAATATATGATGCGAGCCTTATTTTACATATCCATGCAAAAACAGAAGATGAACTTATTGATGCCTGGAACAAAGTGATTGATGTTCAAGAAAAACATAGTGTTGTTTTTGAACCTCTAACATATCTTCAAGAGCAAGGGTATATTTCAACTCTTCCACTTGGTGTAAATTACTTAGAGCCGATTAAAGGATTTACACGTGGATTGATTACACCAAATATTGCGATTAATATTCCTTGGACATCTGTAGAGCTGCAACATCCCACAGGGAAATACTTTGGTATTAACCTTTTGTCTAAGAACATCATTTCAATCGATCGCCGTGGTCGAACACTTCAAAATACCAATGGTTGGATTGTTGGTAAGTCTGGGTCTGGTAAGTCTGTGACAAGTAAGTTTATTATTGCGTCTGATTTTTTAGAGAATGCCTATGATGAGTTCATTATCATTGACCCTGAAGGCGAGTATGTTGGGCTAGGGGAGAAGTTAGGCGCACAAGTTGTGAAAATATCTCCTAAATCAAAAACAAATATTAATATTGTTGAACTTCCTGAATATAAGGATGCACTGGTTGATGAAGATGATCCAGTTGCTCTGAAATCCGATTTCCTTACTGCAATGTTTGCAAATCTATTGCGTGATGGACTTACAGAAATTCAAGAAACAATCGTAGATGAGGTTACTGTAGAAACGTTTGAGAGAGTGGAGAAACCCACGCTTACAGATTGGTACAACATCTTAGGAGATACGGTTGAACGCTACCAAGTTACACCAGACATTGACCCTATTCGACTTATGGATAGTCAATCACTTCATTCTACGTTAGCTAAATATGTTACAGGAAGTTACGATATTTTTGCTCATGAAACGAATGTTAACTTGAATAATCGTATGGTCATTTATGATGTTAGTCAACTAAAAAATAAAATGAAGAAGTTTGGTTTTATGGCTGTTATCGACCAAATTCAAAACCGTGTTATTGATGCTAAAAAACGTGGAGTTAAAATATGGGTGTACGGCGATGAATTGCAAACAGTTGTCGCAAGAACATCGCCTCCTATTCTTCGTGAGAAGTTTGCGGATATGTGGGCTCGTTTGCGTAAATATGGGGCAACAGTAACTGGTATCTCACAAAATATCAACTTGATTTTAGATACAGAAGAAGGGGAGTCAATGTTCTTTAACTCAGAGTTCTTCGTCATCTTACGTCAAAGTGGTAGAGCCTTTAAGACTATTGTTGACAGGTTTGAGTTAACGAAAGAACTTTATCAGTATTTGAAAAAAGATGAAAAAGGTTCAGGTCTTGTAATTGCAGGGGATACAAAAGTGCCTTTCAATAATCCAATTAATGAAGGCACTCTACTGTTTGACTTGGTCAATACCGATGCAAAAAACAAATAAAATAGAAAGAGAGGTGATGAATGAGCAAGGACAATAAAGTTGATTACTACAGTTCTAAGGAGAAGAGCCATGAAGTAGTAAAAAAATCAGTACATGTTAAGGAGTTACCAATTTCTAGAAACAAGTACCAGGATAAAGTCAGTGCAGTTTCTGATAAAAAAGAAGTACTAAAAAAAGTTTCGAAAGTTAATTCGAGAGCAAAAAAAATTAGTCAATCTGATAAAACATCCTCGAATTCTTCAAAATCAACAGGAAGTATCAAAAAAAATAAGCTAAATTCTTCTACAAATTTAGAGAAGAGTTCTTCAACTGAAGAGGTTAAGAAAAGCAGAGAAGGATCTGAGCGCAAGACTCAGGATAATATTTCCTCAATTGATAATAAAATAAAACCAAATAAGGAAAAAATTAAGTTAACCAAAAACCCTCATCAACGGTTTTTAAGTGCTACTTCAAGAAAAGAACTTTTAAAGAAGCAGAGTTTAAATCGCTCTAAAAAGAACGTCTTAACTTCTCTTTCTGGTTCAAAAGGAGAATTAGGAGAACATAATGAGCAGACAGAGTGGACTGATAAGGGAAGTGAAGCCGCTCAAAAATCAAAGACTATTGTAAATCAAGGAAAAAAAATTCTTGATAATAGGAACGATAATCTTATCAAGTCCTTTGGGCAAACTTTTAAGAAAAACTTCCGTAAAGAGAAGTTTTTTTTAAATACCAAGAAGGCTCAAAATGTGGCAAGTACCAAGAGTTCAACGGCAAGTGCGAGTGTCGCTCAGAATGGTACTAAGGCAGTAAGTAAGTGGAGTTCAACTTATATTAAAGAACTTCTAAGAGAAGCTTTTTCTCCAAAGGCATTAGCCTTAAAGTTTAGTGTGGTTGGGGGGTGGATTGGACTTGCGGTCGTTTTCATCATGATGCTAATTTTCTTTATCGGTGGACTAGCTAATTCTTCATCTCAAGCAGCA